>DBGFNI010000001.1:0-6151 GCA_048527645.1 Eubacteriales bacterium
AAAGTTATGAAAAAATTACTCACTCAAAATGAACAGTTCGGTTATAATATAAACTGTAAGACGGATGGGGCTAGAGTGAATCCCGCCCAAGCGAGATGCTTTCTTTGGGGAATGGGAACGCGTTGCCGGCCGCAAAAGAGAACGTACAAAACAAAGAAACCAACAAAAATGACTGAGAGGACACTGTTATGAACCAAAACAAATCAGTTCGGCCGTTTGGATTGCGGGACAAGCTGGGGTATTTGTTCGGAGATTTCGGCAATGACTTCACCTTCATTTTGTCCACAATGATCCTGATGAAGTTCTACACCGATGTCATGGGGGTAAACGCCGCTGTGGTCGGCACGGTGATGATGGTGGCGCGTTTTGTGGATGCCGTGACCGACGTCACGATGGGACGCATCTGCGACCGGAGCAAGGGTACTGCCGCAGGAAAATTCAAGCCCTGGCTGCTGCGGATGTGCGGACCGGTGTCGGTTGCTTCGTTCCTGATTTATCAGAGCGCGCTGGCCGACATGTCGATGACCTTCAAAATCGTTTATTTGTTCATTACTTATATTCTGTGGGGTTCCGTATTTTATACCTCGATTAACATCCCGTACGGTTCCATGGCTTCCGCGATTTCCGCAGAGCCCAGCGACCGTCAGTCGCTTTCCACCTTCCGTACCATGGGCGGCACGCTTGCCGGCATGGTGATCGGCGTGGGGTTCCCGCTGTTTGCGTATCAAGAGGAGGGTGGCAAGGAGGTTTTGGTCGGTAGTCGCGTGACCGTTTTGGCTGCTGCGTTTTCCGTCTTGGCGATCGTGTGCTATCTGCTTTGCTACTTCCTTTGCACGGAGCGCGTGCGTCCCAAGGTTGAGGAGGATGTCTTTGCAAACAACTCTGTGGGAAAAATGCTTGTCAACGCACTGAAAAACCGCGCTTTGATTTCTATCATTGTCGCTTCCGTTTTGATGCTGCTTGCGCAGCTGACGATGCAGTCGATGGCAAATTATATTTATCCCGATTTTTACAACAGCAAGGAGGCACAATCCGCTTCTACACTGATGATGATGGTGGGAATGCTGGTTGCCGCCGCATTGGCAAAGCCGCTTGCAAAGAAATTCGGCAAGGCGGAGCTCAGCGTTGTGTCCAACCTGTTCGCAGGGGTTGTGTGTCTGGTTCTGTTCTTCCTGCGGCCGGAAAATGTTTGGGTATATGTGCTGTTCCAGTTCCTGTGCTGGCTGGGTCTTGGCTTTTTCTCCATGGTGGTGTGGTCTCTGATCACGGATGTAATTGACTATTCTGAGTTGAAAAACGGCATTCGCGAGGACGGATCGGTTTATGCGCTGTATTCCTTTGCAAGAAAGCTGGGACAGGCAGCGGCAGCCGGCATTTCCGGCGGGTTGCTGACGGTGATCGGATATAGCGAGAAAGCCGCAACACAGGGCCTTGCGCAGAGCACGGAAGTGCTCAACGGCATCTTTAATATTTCCACTTTGGTGCCTGGCGTCGGATTTTTGCTTCTGGCGGTTGTGCTCTGGTTCTGGTATCCGCTGCACAAAAAACAGGTGGAGGCCAATGTACAGACACTGAAAGAAAAACACGGCGATCTTACGGCTGACTCATAAAAATCGGATAAAATGAGCTGTATCGCGCGGCATGTGCGCTTTGCGGCTTGAATAACAAGGAGAATGAAATGAGAAGTATTTACAATCTGAACCGGAAGTGGGCGTTTAGCAAGGAAGCAACGGAAATTCCGACGTCCATGCCCGAAAAGTGGTACTATGTGAATTTGCCGCACTGCTGGAACAACATCGACGGGCAGGACGGCGGTTCGGACTACTACCGGGGCACCTGCTATTATGCAAAGACGCTGGAGCGTGCGGAGCTGCCGCAGGCAGACCGGTATTACCTGGAGATTTGCGGTGCGAACTCCTCTGCGGACGTCTATCTGAACGGCACGCACCTGGCGCACCATGACGGCGGATATTCCACCTGGCGTGTGGAGATCACCGCGGCATTGCAGGAAAGCAATCTTTTCGTCATCACCGTGGACAACAGCCCCAACGACACAGTCTATCCGCAAATGGCAGACTTTACATTCTACGGCGGTTTGTATCGGGATGTCAATATCATCTGCGTGAGCAACTCGCATTTTGATCTGGATTATTACGGGGGTCCCGGCATTCAGGTGACGCCTAAGGTCGCGGGCAAGGACGCAGACGTGGAAATCAAGGTATACACGACGGATCAGAAGGATACACAGACTGTCCGTTATACCGTGCTGGATGCAGAGGGGAACACCGTTTTGCAGACGGTCAGCGCGCAGAATACCGTTTCGTGCTCGCTGAAGGACGTTCATCTGTGGCACGGAAAGAAGGATCCTTATCTGTACACGGCAGTGGCGGAACTGATGGAAGGCGACGCGGTGCTGGATCGGATTTCCGCGCGCTTTGGCTGCCGGACGTTCCGCATTGACCCGGACAACGGCTTTATCCTCAATGGAGAGGAATATCCGCTGCGCGGCGTTTCCCGTCATCAGGATCGCTGGGGAATCGGAAACGCGCTGCTGCCGGAGCATCACCGCGAGGACATCGAACTGATTTGCGAGGTCGGTGCCACAACCATCCGCTTGGCGCACTATCAGCATGACCAGTATTTCTATGATCTGTGCGATGAAAAGGGTTTGGTGATTTGGGCGGAGATCCCGTATATTTCCAAGCACATGCCCAAAGGGCGTGAAAATACGATTTCGCAGATGAAGGAACTGATCACGCAGAACTACAACCATCCGTCTATCGTGGTGTGGGGTCTTTCCAACGAGATCACCATGTCCGGCGAGGACGACCCCGATCTGTTGGAGAATCACCGGATTCTCAACGATCTGGTGCATGAAATGGATCATACGCGCCTGACAACCATGGCTGCGCTGACCATGGCGAATATCGACAGCGAATACATCCAAATCCCGGATGTGGTATCCTACAACCATTATTTCGGCTGGTACGGCGGAGATACCTCTATGAACGGTCCCTGGTTTGACCGTTTCCATGCAAAGCATCCCGACATCCCGATCGGCTGCAGTGAATACGGGTGTGAAGCGCTCAACTGGCACACCTCGCATCCCGTGCAGGGGGACTACACAGAGGAATATCAAGCACACTATCACGAGGAGCTGATCCGCCAGTTCTTCTCCCGCAAATATCTGTGGGCAACGCATGTGTGGAACATGTTCGATTTCGGCGCGGATGCAAGAGCAGAGGGCGGCGAAAACGGTCAGAATCACAAGGGGCTGATCACGTTCGACCGCAAGTATAAGAAGGACGCCTTTTATGCCTACAAGGCCTGGCTGTCTGACGATCCTTTTGTGCACATTTGCGGCAAGCGGTATGTTGATCGTGTGGAAGAGACAACCAAAGTGACGGTCTATTCCAATCTGCCCACGGTGGAGCTGTTTGCCAACGGGGTGAGCCTGGGCAAGAAGACGGCGGAGGACCATTTCTTCTATTATGATGTACCCAACAACGGCGAGACAACGCTCAAGGCGGTTGCGGGTGACTGCACCGATGAAAGCTTTATCCGTAAGGTGGAGACGTTCAACGAGGCATACCGTCTGCGTGAGAAGGGAGCTGTGCTCAACTGGTTTGATATTACAGAGCCGGAGGGCTATTTCTCCCTCAACGACAAGCTCTCCGACATTTTGGCTGTGCCGCAGGGACAGGCGCTGTTCGGCATGCTGGCACAGAAGATGATGGCGGGTGCCGGGCAGGGAATGGCTGCCGGCTTTGAACTGAATGAAAACATGCTGCAAATGGTCGGCGGCTTTACCGTGATCCGCCTGACGAGCATGTTGGGCGCGGCAAATATCAATCTGACCAAAGAGGAGCTGCTATGCCTGAACGCGCTGCTCAATCAGATCAAGAAGCCGGAATAATCACTTGTTTTGGTATACAGGCAAAAGCCCCTGCGGTGCAAAGTGCACCGCAGGGGCTTTGTGTTTTCCGCCCGGCAGAGATGCGCGGGCAGTGATTCTGTTTTTGTCGGATCGAATACGGCGCAGCGTTAATAGTTTGCCTCACTGATTTCAAAATAGCTCTGCGGATGCGCGCAAACCGGGCAGACGTCAGGCGCCTTGGTGCCGACCACGATATGGCCGCAGTTACGGCACTCCCACACCTTAACTTCGCTCTTCTCAAATACAGCGGCGGTTTCCACATTTTTCAAGAGGGCGCGATAACGCTCCTCGTGGTGTTTTTCGATTGCGCCGACCATGCGGAATTTTTCTGCAAGCTCCGGGAAGCCCTCTTCCTCAGCGGTCTTTGCAAAGCCGTCGTACATGTCCGTCCACTCATAGTTTTCGCCGTCGGCAGCCGCTGAAAGGTTTTCTGCGGTACTGCCGATGCCGGAAAGCTCTTTGAACCACATTTTTGCGTGCTCGCGCTCATTTTCGGCGGTTTTGAGAAAGAGTGCCGCAATCTGCTCATAGCCCTCTTTTTTCGCTACGGATGCAAAATAGGTATACTTGTTTCTCGCACCGGATTCCCCTTCAAAAGCGGCATGCAGATTCTTTTCGGTCTGCGTTCCGGCGTACTTGTTTTTGCCTTCCTCAGCGACAGGCTCGAGCTTGTCGCCTGTTGCATGGCAGCGGGGGCAAACCGGCGTCTCGCCTGCCTTCACTTCAAATACTTCTCCGCATACTTTACATTTGTACTTCATTGTTTTTTCCTCCATATCTGTTTTATTCAAATCGGGTTTGAAACCTGCATTTGACTGTCCTGCGTGCCGGATACCGGTGTATTCGGCGATTTCCTGATCGGTTGTAATCAGATTCTTTAACGACAAATCGTGAACGGAATGATTCCCCGTGATTCTTGCAAAGGTTTTCAATTCTTCACGCGTGACATTGAAGTAATTGGCGACTCTTTGCGCGGCAGCATCGACATGCAGCCGTTTGCGCAGCGCGGGGTTCTGTGTTGCCACGCCGACCGGGCAGTTGCCGCTGCCGCAGATACGGTACTGCTGGCAAGCCGCGGCAATCAGCGCGGCGCTTGCGACGGCGACGGCGTCGGCGCCCATGGCCAGCGCCTTGGCGATATCCGCCGACACCCGCAGCCCGCCGGTGATGACAAGGGAGATATCAGAATGATGGGCGTCGAGATATTTTCTTGCGCGGGAAAGCGCGTAAATCGTGGGTACGCTGGTCGCCTCGCGGAGCATCAGGGGACTGGAGCCGGTTGCGCCGCCCCTGCCGTCGACGGTGATGAAATCAGGACGGGCAAATATGCAATATTCCAAATCCTGTTCAATATTGCCGGCGGCAATTTTGATTCCGATGGGACGGCCGTCCGAACGCGCGCGGAGCATGTCAACCATATCGCGCAGATCCTCTTTGGTGTTCAGCTGCGGGAATTTGCTCGGACTTTGAATGTCCTCTCCCGGCTTTTTGCCGCGGATCGCGGCGATTTGCTCAGTCACCTTTTCGCCGGGGAGATGGCCGCCCATGCCCGGTTTTGTTCCTTGCCCGATCTTGATCTCGATGGCGTCAGCGGCGCGCAGATTCTCATCGGTGACACTGTATTCGTTGGGAATATACTCAAATATGTATTTGTAAGATGCCTGTCTCTCTGCCGGCAGAATGCCGCCCTCTCCGCTGCACATCGCGGTTTTCGCCATGGCGGAGCCTTTGGCAAGTGCGACCTTGACCTCCTCCGACAGCGCGCCGAAGGACATGTGCGACACATAGACCGGGCTGTTTAACACCATCGGCTTCTTTGCGTGTTTTCCGATGACGGTGACGGTATCCACCGCTTCTCCGTCCTCCAGCGGAGGCGGGTTGAGCTGTGCGCCGAGCAGAAGAATATCATCCCAGCTGGGCAGAGGCAGTTTCGTTCCCATTGCGCCGCTGATCGACTTACCCGTGACGGCCATCTCATGGATTTCTTTCATGTACCGCGCGGAAGGGTCGTGCCGCGCGGTCGCGGGATCATAGTCCAGTGAGCCGCCGCCGGTCAGCGCCACAGGGGTGCTGTCCTGTGCTTCTACGGCGATCAGATTGGATGCCGGTTGTTTGCAGACCGGGCAGCAGGACAGCTGCGCAACGGGCTTGCCTTCTTTTTCTTCGTCATAGATTGCGCCGCATATGATGCATTTGTAAACAGCCATAACATTA
>DBGFNI010000002.1:0-10516 GCA_048527645.1 Eubacteriales bacterium
GCTATGACCCTCTACCTGAAGAACGTGAAGGAAGGCACCTCTGCCTCCTATCTCCCCGGCGAATCCTTCACCTATACCGCCAAGGACGCACCCAGCGGCCAGCACTTCTCCCGCTGGGAGCTGACCGACACCAATGGTATCTCCATCGTGGGCTACGACACTACCTACACCGGTAAAATGCCCATCAGCAACGCCATCCTGACCGCTGTGTATGTAAACTGCTCCGGCGGCACCGCCACCTGCAAGCAGAAGGCAGTCTGCTCCATCTGCGGCAAGGAATACGGCGAGCTGGCGGCGCACAGTTTTACGGAAGAAGTCGAGGATGAGAAATATGTGATCACGCCGCCGACCTGCGAGGGCGAGGGAACGTACTACAAATCCTGTTCTGTCTGCGGCGAAAGCTCTGAGAACGGCGATCACTCCACCTTTACTGTCTCTGCGCTGGGTCACGATTGGAGCGAATGGACCTCCAACGGCGACAACACTCACACCCGCATCTGTGGCAATGACACTGAACACAAGGAAACCAAAAGCTGCTCCGGCGGCACTGCCACCTGTCAGCAGAAGGCGGTCTGCGACATTTGCCACGAGGAATACGGAAAGCTGATGGACCACAACTTCACGGCAATGGTTGTCGATGATGACTATCTGAAATCCGCAGCCACCTGCACCGATGCAGCCGTCTATTACAAGTCCTGCACCGGCTGCGGCGCAAGCTCTAAGGGCACCGCGTTTGAAGACACCTTCACCGATGGGGATCCTCTGGGGCACCTGTGGGGCGATTGGACCTACAACGGCAACGGCACCCACACCCGCATCTGCGGCAATGACGCTGAGCACAAGGAAACGAAAGACTGCTCCGGCGGCGCTGCCGACTGCATCCACGGCCCCATCTGCGAATACTGCGGCGGCGAATACGGCGCTCCCGGCGATCATAACTACACGGCAGAGGTTGTCGATGATGACTATCTGAAATCTGCAGCCACCTGCACCGATGCAGCCGTCTATTATAAGTCCTGCACCGGCTGCGGCGCAAGCTCCAAGGGCACCGCTTTTGAAGCCACCTTCTCCGATGGGGATCCTCTGGGTCACGCTTGGAGCGATTGGACCTCCAACGGCAACGGCACCCACACCCGCATCTGCGGCAATGACGCTGAGCACAAGGAAACGAAAGACTGCTCCGGCGGCACCGCCACCTGTCAGCAGAAGGCGGTCTGCGACATTTGCCACGAGGAATACGGAAAGCTGGCGCCCCACAACTTCACGGCAAAGGTTGTCGATGATGCCTATTTGAAATCCGAAGCCACCGCTACGGAAGCCGCCGTCTATTATAAGTCCTGTAGCGTCTGCGGTGCAAGCTCCAAGGGCACCGCGTTTGAAGACACCTTCACCTATGGATATCCTCTGGGGTACGATGTAGAATATCTCTATTGCGATGCAAACGGCGCAAACTGGCAGACCGGCAAAATACTCGCCGGAACATACATCCCGGTGACCGACGGCGACATCGAATGGACCGGCACAGCAGAGAATCCCGGCTGGTATGTGGTCACCGGCAAAGTGACAATTGACGGCCGCATCACCGTCAGCGGCAATGTCCACCTGATTCTGACGGACGGCAGTGAACTCACCGTCAACGGAGGAATTCAGGTGCAGGATAACAGCACAGAAAGCACACCCAATACCAACGCCCTGACCATCTACGCCCAGTCTACAGAGGACAATATGGGCAAGCTGATCGCCGAGAATATCGCCGACTATCAGGCAGGCATCGGCGGAAACAAAAGAAAGGGCGGCGGCACCATCACCATCAACGGCGGCACCGTAGAGGCCACCTGCGGTCTATTCGGCGCGGGCATCGGCGGTGGCTGGGTCGGCAACGGCGGCACCATCACCATCAACGGCGGTACGGTCACTGCCACCAGCGGTAACTCCGGCGGCGCGGGCATCGGCGGCGGCCACTTCAGCAGCAGCGGCACCATCACCATCAACGGCGGTACCGTCACTGCCACCGGCGAAGACGGTGCGGGCATCGGCGGCGGCATGAGCGGCCACGATGGCGGTGGCTCCGGCCCCGTTCGTGGCACCATCACCATCAACGGCGGTACCGTCACTGCCACCAGCGTCTCTGGCGCGGGCATCGGCGGTGCTTTTGCCGATCTCAACGAATACATCATCACCATCAACGGCGGCACCGTCGATGCCAAGAGTGGCTTTGGCAGAGGCATCGGCGGCGGTAACACAACCGGTGGCAACGGCGGCGACATCACCGTCACCATCACCGGCGGCACCGTCACAGCTACCAGCCTAACCACCACGGGCATCGGCGGCGGCATCTCGGATGACGAAGAGGGATACGGCGACGGCAGCTGCACCTTCCGGACCGATAACGGCAACGCGGTGATCTTCGCAAGCTCCATTGCCGACCAGAGCGGTAAGACATCGGGTGTGTGGAGCGGCATCATCTTTGAGGGCGACAGCGGCGCCATCTACGGCTCCTCCGCTGCGCCAATCGAGGAGTTCACCATCAAAGACGGCGTGACGCTGACCATTGGAGCAACGCAGACCCTGACCATCCCCGAGGGCATGACCGTAACCAATGAGGGCACAATCGACAACGGCGGAAAAATCTATGTGGACGGTACCTTGAACGGCACGGTGAGCGGCTCTGGTACTGTATATTACCACCTGACCATCGTCGGCGGCACAGCGGCTCCAACCAACTCCTACGACAGCAAGACATACGTCAAGGCGGGAATCGAGATTACCTTAACGCCTACTGTACCGGCAGGTTACGAAACAGTACAATGGAATGTTTCGGGCGCTGATGTTACAGTAAACGGAAATAAATTCACAATGCCCGGCAAGGAGATCACAGTTACCGCACAGTTCGGTCCGTGTTCCTATCACATTGACTATGAATTAAACGGCGGTACCATTAACAGCGGCAATCCCACCGAATATGTCTATGGTGTGGGTGCAACGCTGGCGGATGCCACCCGGGAAAACTACCTGTTCGAGGGCTGGTACACCGATGCTGCCCTCACCCAGCGCATCACGGAAATCGGCACGGAGCAGACGGGCGACCTGATCCTCTTTGCCAAATGGTTCCTCGACCCGAACCATACCCACGCTTACGGCTCCTGCCGTGTGGGCGAAAACGGCCTGCATGAACGGGTCTGCGAGATTTGCGGCAAGGTGGAACCCTCCGCCTACACCACCGCTGTCACCGAGCCCACCTGCACCGAGATGGGCTTCACGACCCATACTTGTGAGATCTGCGGTCATTTCTACACCGATACCTATGTCGCACCCACCGGTCATGAATGGGACGCAGGCAAGGTCACCTCAGCTCCCACGCTGACAGAGACCGGCATTCTGGTGCAAACCTGTGTCAACTGCGGCGAAACCAAGGAGATCATCATTCCCATACTCACCGCATGCGACGGCGGCAACGGCTGTCCCAGCACGGCTTATGTGGATGTTCCCCCCGAAGGTCACTGGGCACACGTCGGCATCGACTTTGTCTTGAAGGCCGGTCTGTTCTACGGCACCTCCGAAACCACCTTCTCCCCCGATGCCACCATGACCCGCGCCATGCTCGTCACCGTGCTGTACCGTCTGGAGGGCAAGCCGGAGACAGAGGCCGCGAATCCCTTTGAGGACATTGCCGACGGCAAGTGGTATACCGATGCGGTAGTCTGGGCTGCAGAGAATGGCATTGTCACCGGTGTGAAGGACGGTATCTTCGACCCGGACGGTGAGATCACCCGTGAACAGATGGCCACCATCCTCTACCGTTACACGCAGTTCAAGGGTCTGACCCTCAACGACAGTGATTATGCGGAGGAATACTCCGACATCGACAAGGTCAGCTCCTATGCCGCAGAAGCCATGCGCTGGGCCAATGCAGAAGGGTTGATCAACGGTATGAGAAGCGGCGAAACCGTGACCCTTGCACCCAAGGACAACGCTACCCGCGCGCAGATTGCCGTCATCTTCATGCGCTATGTGCAAAACGTACTGAACAAGTAAATCTATCAGGCATTCAAAGAAAACTGAAAACGGCGTTTTGAGATCATTCTAAAGAGGTAATTCGGGTGTTTGAATCACCTCGGGAACGCCACAATCAAAGCCGAAAGCCACGCAAAAGCATGGCTTTCGGCCTTGTTTTTTCTGATAATCGCGAGAAATGATGCAAAAAGGTTTGATTTTTTATATTTTCTATGTTATAATATACAAAAATAAATATGGCTGTCAACGACACACGTAGCGCCTTCGGGTGCGTAAATCTGATTACGGTACACAGATTTACAGGTGTGTCTTTTTTATGCCCAAAAGGAGATTATTATGCCGAAAAATCAATTTCAAAGAATCGTATTCGCGTTTATTACGGTTGTGATCACCGTTCACGCCTATGTCTTTTATAGCCTTTATGTCATTCATGGTGATATGTTCAAGGAACTCGCCGGAGAAACGGGTGTGCTTGCCGCCATCAACAAAATCGGCGGTGTCCCTGTGTTCGGTACTCCCGTTCCGATTTGGGCGATCGTGCTGATCGAGTTCGTATTCGCCTTAGCGCTTGAAAATCTTTTAGGCTCTCCGCTTTCTTTCAAGCTCGCATGTATGAATTTTGACCCTCGCACAACGCATCCCGTACTTTTTGAAACAGCGATTATTTGTGTAACTGTAGGGATTATGTGTCCCGCAATGAGCTTTATTGCCGCTTTCCTTTACTACAATTATCAAGAAGGCTTCAATATGTGGACGCTGCTTGCAAACTGGCTCAAGCTTGTTTGCTTCAATTTCCCGTTCGCATTCTTTACACAGCTTTTCTTTATTCAGCCCGCAGTCAGAACGATATTCAAATTGATTTTCGTCAAAAAATCAAAAAGCCCCGGTCAAATGGAAGAAAAGCAAACCGTTTCCGCATGATTTTATTATCGGGTACAGAAAGTGACTCTGCACGCTCGTTTCTTGTTCACTCTTAAGCGGTAGCTTGGGTGTTCGAATCACCTCAGAAAGGCCATATTGCCGCGCACCGGCTCCGGTGCGCGGCGCTTTTTCTTTTTTCAAAGCATTTTATCCTTGCTTTTTTTCGACAAAATGTTATAATAAGGGTAAGAGAACGGAAAATTCGGTTTTCCGCGCAGCAATCGCGGCGCAAAAAGAAAGAAACGAAAGGACAAGATGTGATGATCAAGTATTATACAGCCGTCGTCGTTCTATCCTGTCTGGCGCTGTGCGTGTTGGGCATTCAAGTTTTTCAAAACGCCCGATTCAGCAAGAGCACAAAACGACGCTTCTATCTGACCTACGCTGTTGTCATTCTCGCCACGTTCGCAGAATGGGCCGGCGTCACGCTCAACGGCGCACCGTCATGGACTGTGGAAATACACGCGGTCGTCAAATGCATCGACTATATCTTCACACCCGTTGCAGGCGTATGCGTTGCCCTGCAAATATCCGAACTCAAGGAATGGAAAAAGCACCGCCCCGTTTTTGTGATACTGTTGGCGAACGCCTTGTTTGAGATCGTATCACTGTTCACCGGCTGGACGTTTTATGTGGATGCAGAAAACTATTATCATCACGGCTCGCTGTATTTTATCTATGCCGTCGTGTATTGCATTGCAATTGCCGATGTGCTCTTCTCTTTCCGCGCTTACAGCAAACATTTTAAGAGAAACAACCGCATTTCGCTGTATGCCATTGTTTTTCTGGCGTGCTTCGGCATCGCCATGCAGGAGTTTGACGGCGATACCATCCGCACCTCCTGTCTCTCCCTTGCCTTTGGCTCGATTCTTCTTTTTATTCATTACAACGAGTTTCTCCAGCTACAAAGCGATGACAGCTTATCCGTACAGCGGACGATGATTGAAACAGACGCGCTGACCGGGCTGTTCAGCAGATACTCCTACATACAAGCGCTGAATGAATACAATCAGGCAGACACGCTTCCGCGCACGCTGACCGTTTTTTCCTTTGACATCAACGGGCTGAAAATCGTAAATGATACCAAGGGACACAAAGCAGGCGACGAGCTGATCTGCGGCGCCGCTGCGTGCATCTCTTCCGCGGTCGGTACGAACGGAAAATGCTTCCGGATCGGCGGCGACGAATTTGTCGCCATTCTTGATATCAACCGGGATCAAGTTCCGGTAATTCTGCAATCGCTTACCGCCGCGCAAAATGCATGGCACGGAAAAACCGTGAACAGTCTGAGCATTTCTTCCGGATATGTCATCGCCGAAGATCATCCCGAACTGTCCGTTGAAAAAATGGTGAATCTCGCAGATCAGATGATGTACACAAACAAGGAGCTTCACTATCGGCAAAACGCCCAGTATCCCTATCGCGCCGCCGACCACTCACCGCAAGCGCCTGAGAATCATACAAGCGCATAACACGAATGAAATGCAAGATATAAACAGCAGGCAGGATATGACATCCTGCCCGCTGTTTTTTCATCGGTTCAAACAATTTTTTCACCCAAACAACCTGCCGCAGCAACAGAGCGCGTCACCCGACGGAAGAATGACCGCCGTGCTGCAAAAAGCGCATCACCGCACTGTTAAAGGCTTCGGGCGCTTTTGCAGCAATGGAATGACCGCCGCGAATCAGTTCCAGAACAGATCCCGGAATACTCTTGTGCATCAGCAGTGTATGCTTGCGCGGGATAATATCATGCGTTCCGGCAATCACTAAAACGGGCATGGTCAGTGCCGCCAGCTGATCCGGCGTGATCTGCGGCTCATTCACCATCAGCCCCCAAAGCTCGGTATCATACTTTGCTCGTCGGCTGTGCGCTGCAAACAGAGACGCAAAACGGTAGCCAACCAGCACCGGGACATAAAACCAAGCCTTCAAGCCGGAGGGATCGAGATTGGCGCCGTTGAGTATAAGTTTTTTTACAAAGTCGGGGTATTTGAGTGCAAAGGTCAAAGCAATATTCCCGCCGTCCGAAAAGCCGAGTATGTTCGCCTGCGCTATTCCCGTTTCTATCAGAAAATCATGTAAATCCTCAGCAAACTGTACAATGGTAAACGGCTTTCCTCCGCGCGGTGAGGCGCCGTGCCCGCGGGTATCAAGCGCGATCACGCGGTATTGCTGCGAAAAATACGCCATCTGATGCCGAAAATATGTGCAATCACCGCCGTTGCCGTGCAGAAGCAGCAACACCTCCTCACCGCTTCCCTTTTCCAGATAATGCAGCCGGATATCCAACCTTCGCCCCTCCTATAAAAACAAGCAAACAAAGCGCCTTGCATTTTTCTTCCTACTCATTATACCGCACACAGAGAGCACTGTCAATCAGAAGGCAGAAAAAAGCAAAGAGATCCCGATTCGGAATCTCTTTGCAAAACATTACGCAGTGACAACAGCAGGCTTGATGCGCGCTGTAAGACTGCTGTTTTCCAAGTCGATTACAACCGTAGAGAAGGGCTGCGGATTCTCGCCGATAATCAGCTTTGCCGCAAGCGTTTCCACATGGCTCTGCAAAAAGCGCTTCAGCGGACGCGCACCGTAAATCGGGTCGTAGCCCTGCTCGGCGATATATGCCTTTGCCCCATCGGTGATTTCCAGATTCAGATGGCGGTCGCTGAGTCTGCCGCGCAAATCAGCAACCAGCAAATCAACGATTTTGCCGATGTCATCGCGCGTGAGCGGCTTGTAAAACACCGTCTCATCCAAACGGTTTAAAAACTCCGGACGGAAGCTGCGCCGCAGCAGTTGCTGCACCGTCTCCCGCGCCTCCGCGCTGATGTTCCCGTCTGGCTGAATGCCCTCCAGAATCGCATCGGAACCAAGGTTGGAGGTCAGAATGATGATCGTGTTCTTAAAGTCGACCACTCTGCCCTGCGAATCAGTGATTCTGCCGTCGTCCAGCACCTGCAACAGGATGTTAAAAACATCCGGATGCGCTTTTTCGATCTCATCAAAAAGCACCACAGCGTATGGCTTGCGGCGAACCGCCTCGGTGAGCTGTCCGCCCTCCTCATAGCCCACATATCCGGGAGGCGCGCCAATCAGACGGGAGACCGAATATTTTTCCATGTATTCGCTCATATCGATCCGCACCATGTTTTTTTCATCGTCAAACAATGCCTGTGCCAGCGCCTTAGCAAGCTCTGTTTTGCCAACGCCCGTCGGCCCCAAGAATAGGAAGGAGCCGATCGGCCGCGCCGGATCGCCGATGCCGGCACGCGAACGCAGAATTGCGTCGCACACCTTTTGCACCGCCTCGTCCTGGCCGATCACGCGCTGATGGATCAGATCGCTCAGCCCCAACAGCTTTGCACGTTCGCTTTCCATCAGTTTTGAAAGCGGAATTCCCGTCCAGCGCGAAACGATTTTCGCAATTTCCTCATCGGTGACCGCGTTGCGCAGCATTGCGTCGTCGCCGTGCTGTGCTGCCTCCGCTTCCTGCAATTCTTTTTGCAGCGTCGGCAGCGTGCCGTACTGCAGTTCTGCCACCCTTCCGAGATTGTACTCGTTTTGCGCCTGTTCAATCTCGTTGTTGGTCTGATCGATTTGCTGCCGCAGCTGCTGAATCCGCTCGATCTCTTTCTTTTCACCGTCCCAACGCGCTTGCATTTTGGCGAAGATCTGACGCTGTTCGTCCAGTTCTTCCTCGATTTTTTTCAGGTGCTCCAAGGACAGCTCATCCGTTTCCTTCTTCAGCGCCTCCTGTTCAATTTCCAGCTGCATGATCTTACGCGAAATATCATCCATTTCCGTCGGCATGGAATTCATTTCCGTTTTAATCAGCGCGCAAGCCTCATCGACCAGGTCGATCGCTTTATCCGGCAAAAAGCGGTCTGAGATATAACGGTTGGATAGTGTTGCAGCCGCGATCAGCGCGTTGTCATGGATTTTCACCCCGTGAAACACCTCATAGCGCTCTTTCAGACCGCGCAGTATGGAGATCGTGTCCTCCACATTCGGTTCGTCCACCATCACCGGCTGAAAACGGCGCTCCAGTGCTGCGTCCTTTTCGATGTACTGACGGTATTCATCCAGCGTCGTTGCGCCGATACAGTGCAATTCGCCGCGCGCAAGAAGAGGCTTGAGCAGATTGCCCGCGTCCATCGAGCCCTCGCCCTTACCGGCGCCGACAATCGTGTGCAGCTCATCAATGAACAGGATGATTTTGCCCTCGCTGTTCTTGATCTCTTCCAAAACCGCCTTCAGACGCTCTTCAAATTCGCCGCGATATTTTGCCCCTGCGACAAGCGCCCCCATATCCAGAGAGAACAGCGAGCGATCCTTAAGGTTATCGGGAACATCCCCGCGCACAATACGCAGCGCCAACCCTTCGGCAATTGCCGTTTTGCCTACACCCGGTTCACCGATCAGGCAGGGGTTGTTTTTTGTTTTACGGGAAAGGATGCGGATCACATTTCGGATTTCCTCATCCCTGCCGATCACGGGATCGAGTTTGTGCTCCCGGGCAAGCGCGACCAGATCCTGTCCGTATTTTGCCAGAACATCATAGGTCTGCTCCGGGTTTTCGCTGCTGACGCGCCGATTGCCGCGCACATTTTTCAGCACGGACAAAAAGGCGTCACGCGTTACGCCGCCCGCACGGAAAATCTCCTTCAGCTTGCGATCCTGTTTTTGAATCAGACCGAGCATCAGATGCTCTACGGAGACATATTCGTCTCCCATTTTTTGGGCTTCCTGCTCTGCCTGCGTCAGCGCACGGTCAAGCTCCGCCGACAAATAGACATTGCCGTCGCCGCCGTGCACCGACGGGATTTTTTCGATTTCCTGCTGTGCCAGCGTCAGCATTGCAGCGCGGGAGCCGGACAGCTGTTCAACCAGCTCGCCCACAAGCCCCCCGTCTGCCTCAAGCAGCGCGCAGAGCAAATGTACCTGTTCAATCTGCTGATGCGCGTGTGACTCCGCAAGCGTTTTCGCTGCCTGTACAGCCTCAATACTCTTTTGTGTATATTTCTGAAGATTCATAAATCCTTCACCTCTTTGTTTCCGCATTTCCTTTGTCGGAATCAGTCTGCTTGATCCGCTTTCCCCCTCCGGCATTTTTATTATAGGCAGGATTTATGAATTAATACCGCATATTGTATGATCGAAAAGTAAATGTTAGCACTCTTTTGTATTGAGTGCTAACATTTGAAAGTGTGCCGAAAAGTATGACGGCGTTATTTCTTTTTCAGGATTTGACGCAGTTGAGCGGGTTTCGGCGGATTTCCGCGGTAGAAACTCATCGCTTTGTATACCCTGCCCGCCGCATAGGCGATCAGCAGTGCGGTTAGCACTGTCAGAGCAAGAGAGCCAGCCCCCTGCCACAGCGGCATCGCCCCAAGTAATAGCTTACCCGGAACGGACAAAACCGCCGTGAACGGAATCCACGCCAGCCACGCAGACTGCGCATCCACCCCCTCCATGCCGCCGCCATAGATCGTGCAAAGAAAACTAATCACAAGCGCCGTCGAAAACAGCATGTTGGTTGAGGACAGATCCTCCGGCTTTTCCGCCAGCGCGCCGCCGA
>DBGFNI010000003.1:0-14048 GCA_048527645.1 Eubacteriales bacterium
ATGCAAGGGGTCATTGGTTCGAGTCCAACCGTCTCCACCACCAGTCCCAGAGACGATCGTCTTTGGGACTTCCTTTTTCTTTGCGACGTCGCTCTGCTTTGCGCCCGGAAGAACGGCGAGACGGAGAGGGGCTGTGGAACTGTGAAAAATGCTGATTTGGAAAAGGAGAATCCGTATGCAGCGTATTGTGCACCCGATTCCGCCGGTGTATGACGAGAATTCGGAAATATTGATACTGGGCAGTTTTCCTTCCGTGAAATCCAGGGAAGAAATGTTTTTTTACGGGCATCCGCAAAACCGCTTTTGGCGCGTCACCTCCGCCGTGTTTGAGCGCTCCTGCCCGGTATCGGTGCAGGAAAAACGGGAATTCTTGCGCACGTGCCGGATTGCGCTCTGGGACGTGATCGCCTCCTGTGAGATCACCGGCAGCGCGGACAGCTCTATCCGGCAGGTGATCCCGAACGACATCAGCGAAATTTTGCGCACCGCCGAAATCCGGCAGATTTATGTCAACGGAAAAACAGCGGAAAAATATTATCATCGGTACCTCAAAGAACGCATACACCGTGACGCGATCTGTCTGCCCTCCACCTCACCAGCCAACGCTGCGTGGACGGAGGAAAGGCTGATCCGTGCGTGGCGCGCGATCCGACAGCAGGGATCATCGTGCTGAAAAATGTGCAAATCTAAACGGACTTCTTTTTATAAGAAGTCCGTTTTTGATTATTGTTGATGTGGATAATTGCCGCGTGCGGTCAAAACGCGGGAAAGCGCGTGCGGATGCTTTTTACTTTGTACACGCGGGCGATTGCTTGCAATTATTCAGGTGCGGAAAGGTTGGCGTCATCGAGACGGAGCGGGGTGCAGAGCGGACGGCGGAGGCGCGGCGTGAAAAACTTCACTACCATGCCGGTGCACAGCGCGGCGATGACTGTGCCCTCTCTGGTGCCTTTGACCGACCCGCCGAACAAAAGCAGGGAGAGCGCAACGGAAAGCGCGACATTGGTGATATCAAAAACGATTTTTACATTGCCGAACTCCTTTTTCGTCTGGTCGGAAACGGCTTTGACAAACGCCTCGCCGGCGTTCATGATGACATCGGCGATGACGGTGAGGGAGATACCGAAGCCAAGCAAGACAACGCCGAGGAGCACCAAAGCCAGGCGCACGAGATAGACATTTGCCGGCAGCACGGAAACACACCACAGACCGAAATCCGTGAAATAACCGAAGAGAAAGGAGAGCGGCACCTGAAGCATTTGAATCGGCTGAAAACGGCGCCGCAGAATCAGAATCTGTCCGACAATCAGCAGACAGTTCCAGATAATCAGCCAGTTTCCCATGGAAACTGCGGAAAAGCGCAGATTGAGGATATTGGGCACGGAGGAAATCGGTGAGACGCCCAATGCTGCGTGCTTGGTGCAGGCGACGCCCAGCGCGGAAAAAAACAGACCGATTATAAAGAGAAGGTAACGCTTTGCGATTTCAAGCTTTTTCATGTGTGGTTCTCCCTGCAACAGTTTAACAGCATTCACGTAATTATAACAAAAAAACGGAAAAAATGCAACGGCGGCGCGCTGTTTTCCCCGACAAAACGTTTTCCGTCATGAAATTTGCGTTTCGATCATATGAATGTTACAACAAAACACGTGGAGGCAAGGAATGGATTTCCTGGAGGAACGGATCATTCGGATCGGGACGTACATCAGTGAGAACAATGCCACAGTGCGTGACGCCGCACGGCATTTCGGTGTCTCAAAATCCACTGTGCATAAAGATATGACGGACAAATTAAAGCATTACAGCCCGACGCTGTACGCGCAGGTCAGAGCAGTGCTGGACAAAAACAAGGCGGAGCGGCACATGCGCGGCGGGGAGGCGACCAAGGAAAAATATCGGAAGATGCATGCAAAGCCGACTGCGCGCACAAGGGGCAAGCAAGGACGCGCTTGACCCGCGCGCCGGTCAGCGGCGTGAGAAACGGCGAAAGCCGCTGGCGGGACGCTCTTCTTTTGAGAAAGCAAAAAGGTGCGGACGGACACAAAACCGTCTGCGCTTTTTTTGTCTGATGATGCGGCGGACAGGCAAAGCGGACGGCGTATTCTTTGCGCGAAATTGCGCGAAATTGCGTGTTATTGTGTGAAAAAAGAGGGGAACGGTTGCAATATTGCCCGGCTTATGCTATGATAGCCTTGTGACATATGCGGGGACGGCAAAATAGCGGACGCGGTTGCGCGGTGGAACGCGGCGCTGCGTGAGACAGCTCAAACCGGGAATATGGACACAATTCTGAGCTTTGAGGAGAGAGCAAATGGCTTTTTTTCAGATTCACTTTTTTTCGGATGCGCTGGGACTTGGCACGAGCATGAATGTCATTTTGCCGCAGCGAGCATACCGGCAGATCGGCGCGGAGGTGCAGGTGCGCGAGTCGTCCCCGACGCTTTACCTGTTGCACGGTCTGTCTGACGACGAAACGATTTGGTGCCGCCGCACCTCGATTGAGCGGTATGCGGAGGCATACGGACTGGCGGTGGTGATGCCGGCGGGGGGACGCAGTTGGTATACGGACGGGATTTTCGGCAACTATTTCACGTTCATTTCCGAAGAGTTGCCCCGCATCTGCCGCAATTTCTTCCCGCAGATGAGTACGGAGCGGGAGAAGACTTTTGTGGCGGGACTGTCTATGGGTGGCTACGGCGCTTTCAAGTGCGCGCTGCGTGCGCCGCAGACCTTCGGCGCTGCCGGCTCGCTCTCCGGCGCGATGGATATTTATCACCCGGATTTGGGACCGGAACACAAAATTCTGTTTGAAGAGGGTCGCCTCTGCGAGCAGGACGATCTGTTTTTGCTTTCGGAAAAGCTGCTGGCATCTGACGCGCCCAAGCCGCGTCTGTTCCAGTGGTGCGGCACGGAGGATTTTCTGTATCAGGACAACCTTCGTTTTCGCGATCGGATGATTGCGCTGGAATATCCCGACTATCACTTCGAGCAGAGCGAGGGTGACCATAATTGGTATTGGTGGGATATGAAAATTCAGGCATTTTTAAAGTGGGCGTTCTGATTTGCGAAAATGCCGCGCATACATTTTTGAAAAACTCTTGACGGCTCAAGGAATATTCTTTATAATAGTATTATCCTGGAACTTCGTTTCAAAGAAAGGTACGGTAAAAAAATATGGCGAATAAAAAGCTGAAAATCGGTATTGTCGGCTGCGGTGGCATTATGCGTTGGGCGCATCTGAATGCGTACACCAAAATGGACAATGTGGAGATCGTCGCACTGTGCGATATCGTCCCGGGCAAGGCAGAGTCTGTCATCCAGTATTGCCGCGACACATTCCACAGCGATATGCTGGACAATGCGAAATGCTACACGGATTTCTATGAGTTTATTCAGAATCCTGAGATTGAATCCGTTGATATCTGTACGCCCAACTATCTGCATGCGCCGTTTGCAATCAAGGCGTTTGAGATGGGCAAGCATGTATTCTCCGAGAAGCCCGATTCTGTCAGCGTTGAGGATGTGACCAAAATGAAGGAAGCATCCGAAAAGGCGGGCAAGGTTCTGATGGTTATGAGAAACAACCGTCACGAGGGCGCCTCCAAAAAACTCAAGAGCCTGATTGAGGCCGGCGAGATGGGCGATATCTATTGCGGACGCTGCGGTTGGATCCGTCGCCGCGGTATCCCCGGCAAGGGCGGCTGGTTTACCACAAAGTCGCAGTCCGGCGGCGGTCCGCTGATCGACCTTGGCGTACATATGATCGACCTGGCCATCTATCTGATGGGCAACCCCACGCCGGTTGCGGTTTCCGGCTCGACCTACAACAAGTTTGCAGACAATGACGCGGAGGCTTCCTCCGAGCACGCAGCTTTCGGTGAAGCAAAGAGCGACGGCACCTTCGACGTGGAGGATCTGGCAATGGGCTTTATCAAGTTTGACAACGGCGCTTGCCTGCAGATCGAGTTCTCCTGGGCTTCCAACATTGAACAGGGCGACATGAACTTTGTGGAGCTGCGCGGCAGCAAGGCCGGCTTTAAGTGGGTCAATTCCGGCGGCGAGGCTACGGTATACGGCGAGGCGTTCGGCTCGCTGATCGACGTGCCGATCCATCACGATCAGTCGATGGGCGGCCATGAGGGCAACCTGCGCCACTACGTTGACGTTGTGCTCAACGGTGCAAAGCCTGACTTTGTTCCGCAGCAGGGCGTGAACATGATCAAGATTCTGCGTGCAATTTATACCAGCGCGGAAACCGGCAAGGAAGTCTCCCTGGTAGACTGAACATCCGGACAAAACAAAAACAGAATTTGACAGCAGAGAACCGTTTATGCGGTTCTCTGTTTTTTCTCCGGCTTTTCCGGCGGGCTTTTGGAAAACTGCGCAAAAAAATCCCGGAGAAGATTCTCCGGGATTTTTGAATATACTGTTCACTGCAAGCAGCGTTTTTCAAAATCGGTAATTACCTTGTTCTGCTCGTAGCTCTCAAAGCATGCCTCGACAAATTTCATGACGCGGCGCATCTGTGCGTGTGTGACGATCAACTCCTCTTCGCCGTCGCACGCTTTTGCGAAGTTGACGAAATATTCAGAAGCGTTTTTCCACAGATCGGGGAAGGGATATTCACTGGTGCTTTCTCCATTGCGCGGCGCCATGGTTTTGGTCAGTCCGGCGCCCGCCATGATCGGCACGGCGTCTTTGTTTTCCCAATCCGTGACGGTGACAATCTTGCCGGATTCGTGACCCCAGTCGGTCATGATCGCGGTGCCGTTGCAGCCGAGCATGTACCAGCGGGGCATGTTGATGAAATTGCTGGTGCCGACTTCTGCGTGATACTGAATGCCGTTTTCGAATTGCGTGATGACCTTGAAGCCGTCGTCGCACTCTCCGTTGGTAACATGGTTCATGACGGCGTAAATGGAACGGATGGGGGAATCCATCCAGTACAGCATCTGGTCAAAGAGATGGATGCCCCAGTCAAAAACCATACCGCCGCCGTGCACCTTTTCGTTGCGCCAGTCGCCGGGGATACCGCGCGAGCCGTGAACGCGGCTCTCAATGCAGAACACATCGCCCAGCTTGCCGCTTTCGTAAACATGGCGCACATTCAGATAATCGGGGTCCCATCTTCTGTTCTGATGCACGGAAAAGACCACGTTGTTTCGCTTTGCCGCCGCCAGCATCTCGTCCAGTTCTGCGACATTCATGGCAACCGGCTTTTCACACACAACATGCTTGCCGGCGTCCATCAGCGCGATACACAGCTCTTTGTGCACGTCATTGGGGGTAGCGACGACGGCTGCGTTTGCGGATGCGTCTGCCAGCACCTCCTCAAAGGTACGGTAAACAGAGAAGCCGTTTTCCTCTGCCAGCTTGTTTTTCTCCGGGTTGATGTCGTACACACCGGCGACATCAAAATAGTCTCTGTCCAGATCGCTGCCGGCTTTTCCGATCAGACGGTTGGCATGCCAGCTGCCCTGGCCGCCGTAGCCGATAATTGCAAATCTCATTTTTTTCATGATAATCTCCATTCCGCCGCACAGCGGCAGTTCCAATTGAAATGAGATGGGGAACCATGCGCGGCGCACATCCCCTCGATTTCTACTTGCATTATAATGAATTGTATGATATAATACAAGTCAAAGAAGTGAATATTTCAGACAAATATTGCGTTTTTGATCGGAGGGGACGGGAAATGGAGCAATTGCATCAGCACAACCCCGAACTGGTTCAGTATGAGATGAAATCGGATATGCTCTATTTTTGGAAATCATCGGATTTGACGCCGTTTCACCATTTTCACAGCCATGTGGAGGTTGTTTGCAAGCATCGGGGCACATCGCTTGCCTTTGCAGACGGGCACACAGTGCGCATTGAAGCGGGGGACCTCTTCTGGACCTTTCCCAATCAGATTCATCACTATCAGGATATTGAGCCGGGCGAAAACACGCTTCTGCTGATCCCGGAGCATTATTATTCCGATTATCGGTACATTTTTTACAGCTATTTGCCGAAAAGTCCGTGTATCAAGGGCTTTTGGGACAACGCACATTTCCGTTCGCTGTGGGAATTGGTGACCGGCAATGTGGGAAAAGGGAAATTCGGCGACAGCATTGTAAAAGGCTATCTGTGCGCGCTGATGGGTGAAATACTCGAGAACTGTCAGCTGGAGCCAATCCGCGAGCATGATTTTGACGCACTCCACGCTGTGGTCAATTATTGCTCACAGAATTATGTGAATAAGTTAACACTGGATTCACTGGAAAAACAGCTGCATATCAGCAAATATCATATCTCCCATCTTTTTTCCGCAAAAATGAAAATCAGCTTTAACGATTATATCAATTCTCTGCGCGTGGCGGACGCGTGCTCCCGGCTGCGCGGCGGGCAGCCGATTACGGAAACGGCGCTTCTCTCCGGCTTTTCCACCATCCGTTCCTTTAACCGGGCGTTTGCAAAGCATATGGGAACGACGCCGCGCGAGTATTGCAGACAGAATATGCAATCGGTTGCGCCGCTCAGCGTCCGCGCGGACGCTGAGCAGGCGTGAGCGGGGAAGAGAGGCATTGCTTCCCGGCACCTATGGTGGGGTTTTTTCTTGTTTGACCGTTCTTCAACGGACAGTGGTTTGAGCCGCAGACGGGCGGCAGAATGGGGCAATATATGAAACAGCACTTGTACCTGATGCGTCTTGCGCTTCTTTTGGTATGCACGGCGTCGTTGCTTTGCGGGTGTTTTCAGAGAACATCGCGGCAGCCGGACTATTTTGTGCACATGAAGGGTGTAGACCCGGAGACGGGGCTTTCGCCCTCCTGGGATTATGAAGGGGGCAGCTTCACCATCGGTTTGCCCAACCCGGATTATCAAGCGAGCTGCGACGATATCTGGGTAGAGGAGGACGCCGCCCGCAGCGGCGACCCGATTTATGATTCGGTAATCAAACGGAAAAACGATATGGCGGATAAATACGGCGTGACACTGGCGGTGGTATACAGCCAGGGCGATCAGTCGGAAAATCATTTTGTCAGCAACAGCGTCAACGCGGGAGACGGACTGTTTGACGCGGTGATGGTTTCCGGCAAGGCGGCTTATATTCTGTCCTGCCAGGGATATTTTCGCGATATGTACAGCAATGAATATATCGATTTGTCACGGGGAGAAATCTGGGATCAGAATTTTGTGCAGAGCATGACGCTCAACGGGCATCTGTATTATCTGCTCGGAGAGATCTCCTGCTCGGATAACCGTGCGACGCACGCCATAGTCTTTAATAAGCGTATTCTGGACAAATACGATTTTCTGCCTGATGCGGAGACATTTTACGATATGGCGCGCAACGGCGAGTGGACGCTGGATAAAATGCTCTACTATACGGAAATGCTGCGTGCAGACACGGACGGCGACGGCAGTTACACTTCAAACGATCTCTGCGGCTTGCAGTATTCCACGGACGCGATCCTCGCGTTTTTACAGGGATGCGGTGTAAACATCGCGCAGCGCAATGACCGCGCGGAATACGGCATTCAGTATAACGGCTTCAGCGCGAAGCTGGATGAGATTTGGGTGCGGATCATGCAGACGCAAAACCATTATTTTGCGCGCAACCGCACGGTGGATTTTCAGTATGAGCCGGTGGTCAGCAGCATTGAGCAGACCATGGAGGAGGATCGGGTACTGTTTTATGAGTGCACGGTGGGCGAAATCGAACAGATGCGGCGCTATGATATTGAATTCGGCATTCTTCCCATTCCGAAATACGACGAACAGCAGAAAAATTATATTTGTGCGGCGTATGAATATTCCACAATGTTTTTATCCGTGCCGATATCGAATTTGGACGATGAGAATACCGGAAACATTCTGACCGCACTTGCCTGGGAGGGCAAAAACACGCTGACGCCGGCATTCTACGACGTGACGCTGAAGGGCAAGGTGGTCAAGGATGTCGAATCGCGGGAGATGCTCGACATTATCTTTTCCTCCAAATCGTATGATTTGGGCGTCTTTGCGGATTGGAGCGGATGCTCCAACTGGATTCGCCGCGGCTTTAACGAATATGTGTTTCAGATGTCTGCGCTGTATGAACGCTTCGGAAGCAAGGCGAAGCGCCTGATTGCACAGCAGATGACCACAGACGCTTATCTCCCGTTGGAGAGCGAAGGGGGAGGAACGGGATGAGGCAGCGCCAGCGCACAGCCTCCCGCATTTATTGAGCCAAACGCAGAAAAACGCTTGACATTTTGTGCGATTTTTCTTATAATATTTAATAATATTCAATTTTTCGGGGGTCCCGGAGAAACGGAGAAGAAAAAGTGGACAGTGCAGCGGCAGTAAAAGTAATCAAATTCGGCGGCAGCTCTTTGGCGGACGCCCGCCAGTTTCGCAAGGTGAAGGATATTGTGAAGTCGGATTCCAGCAGACGGTATGTGATTCCCTCTGCGCCGGGCAGACGGTTTGACGGCGATGAAAAGGTGACGGATTTGCTCTATCAGTGCTATGACATGGCAGTGCGCGGGGAGAGCATTGACGATCTGTTTCAGAAAATCATGGACCGCTACGACGGTATTATCCGTGATTTGGGGCTGGGTCTGGATTTGTCTGCACAGTATACGGTGATCAAAAACGGTTTTCTGTGCCATGTGGGGCGCGACTATGCCGCCAGCCGCGGCGAGTATCTGAACGGGCTGGTGCTCTCCGAGTATCTCGGCTTTCACTTTATTGACGCGGCACGGGTGATCTATTTCAAGGAGGACGGCACCTTTGACGCGGAAAAGACCAATCAGCTGATGAGCGAGTTGCTCTCCCGCCATGTGCATGCGGTGATTCCCGGCTTTTACGGCTCAATGCCCAACGATACGATCAAGACCTTTTCCCGCGGCGGGTCCGACGTGACGGGATCCATCGTGGCGCGGGCGGCAAACGCCGATTTGTATGAGAACTGGACGGATGTCTCCGGCTTTCTGATGGCGGATCCCCGCATTGTAGACAATCCCAAGCCAATTTCGGTGATTACATACCACGAGCTGCGCGAGCTGTCCTACATGGGCGCGACCGTGCTGCATGAGGATGCGATTTTCCCGGTGCGTTATGCCGGCATCCCGATCAACATCCGCAACACCAATGCGCCGGAGGATCCCGGCACGCTCATTGTTGCCAAGACCGGCGATGACACGCCCTACCGAACGGATGAGATCGTGACGGGAATCGCCGGGAAACGCGGCTTCCGGGTGCTGAATATCCAGAAGGATAAAATGAATCAGGAGGTTGGCTTTGGCCGCAAGGTGCTGGAAGTGATTGAGGAGCACGGCATCTGCTTTGAGCATCTGCCATCCGGCATTGACACCATGAGTGTTGTCTTAAACGGGCATGACGTAGAAGGTGAACTGGATGCGATTGTGAATGACATTTGCCACGAGACACAGCCGGATTCCATCACCATAGACGGCGGACTGGCGCTGATTGCCGTGGTGGGACGCGGCATGATCTGCGCGAAGGGCACGGCTTATCGCGTGTTCAAGGCAGTGGCGCAGGCGGAAATCAACATCCGCATGATCGACCAGGGCTCCTCCGAATTGAATATCATCATCGGTGTGGACGAAAAGGATTATGAAAAAGCGCTGCGTTCCATCTATATGGAATTTGAAAGTGATAACCGCATCAAATAACAGCCCAACCGTTATGTGTTGCCATGCGGCGGGCGGCTTGCTGCAAAACGACAAAAAACGCTCGGTTCTGTTTTTAGAACCGGGCGTTTTTTGTTTCTTATTATTTGTCGTCGTTTTGCTTTCGGCGCAGCGGAACCTTGGAGCCGTCAGGATACTGGATCACGGTATGATCCAGCGTGCCGCGCAGCGCAGCGCGGTATGCCTTGAGATATTCTTCGCGCAGCAAAGACTGCTCCTGCTTTTCCGCTTCGGTTAGTCCCTGTGCTTTCTCTTTTCTTGCCAGCGCATTGATGCGGTCGATGGCGGTTTTTTCCATTGCTTGCAATTCCTTTCTGCGGTGCATGGCAAACTGACATACCGTGCCGCGCGCTGTTCCGATGCGGAACGACGGTAAAACTTACTTTGTGGACTTGGACGCCGCGCGGACTGCAAACAGCGCGCCGGCAACCAGTGCGCCGATGACGGTGACGCAGAGAACGGCGATCCAGTTGACCTGGCTGATCTGGGCAATTGCAAATTCACCCGTCTCGGCATTCTGCAATTTGGAGAAGATTGCGGCGACGTCAAACACCAAAACACCGGCGCAAATCAGTCCTGCGATCGCGGACAGCACTGTTTTTCCCGTCGAGACAGAATCGGGTGCGATGCGTGTGGGGCGCTCCTTGGAAAAGTCCACCGTGCTGCCCAGATAGCAGGCGACGATCACGGTGATCAGGGTTTCCGGCAGCATATAGGTTGCATTGTATATCAGGGAATACACGGTTGCCGCCGCGGTGGGGATCGAAATGCCCGCCCAGACGGTCGCGCCGGAAATGACGTGGCAGATATAGCGAAGCAGGCACACGAGGGTGGCGCCCAGCGCCAGCGCGGTTGCCTGATTTTTGATTGTCTTGCGGAAGATGCCGCCCAGCCCCGTGAAGGCATAAGCGATGACATAGTCAAGCAGAATCACGGCCAAAATGCTCTGCCAGGTGGTGACCCAGGACAGCGTGTTCAGACCGAGCAGCTGCTGCAGCACGCCGAAGACAAGTCCCGCACCCAAGCCCCATTTGATTCCCCAACGGTAGGAGAGCAGAACCATGGGCAGCATGCAGGCGATGGTCACAGAGCCGCCGTAAGGCAGATCCACCAGCTTGATCAGGCTCAGTACGGTGGCAAGCGCAATAAAGAGAGCACTTTCCACCAAGGGACGGATAGAGTTTGCTGTTTTGTTTTTCATGATAAAACACCTCTGCATAAAAAAATTCCGCACAGAATACATACCTGTACGGTTTTCTTTTTTTCTGCCGGCGTTTGTGTAGTGAAACACGGTTACTCGAAAGATACTCCCTACGTTGGTATTATCCAAATCAGGTTGAAGGGTTCGGCCTGCGGCCGTCTCAGCTTGTGACAGCACCCCTGATATTTCATGATCCTGTGCAAAAGCGATTATAACAGGTTTTTTCGGAAAAGTCAATGGGAAATGTTATATTTTTTGCGCGGAATGGGAAAATAAGAACAATCGGAAAAACGAAAGGATGATTTGCCATGATCGTAACTGCCACGATGGACAGTTTTGAAAAAGAAGTATTTGAAGCGGAGCAGAAGACGGTTCTGCTGGATTTTTACGCGGACTGGTGCGCGCCCTGCAAACAGCAGGAGCCGGTGCTGCAAAGCCTGGAGGAACAGCCCGATCTGAAAATTGTCAAGGTCAGTGTCGATGCGTGCCCGGATATTGCGGACGCCTTTCATCTCCATGCGGTCCCCTCGCTGTATGTGCTGCAGGAAGGAAAGGTTGTCAGCCGCGCGGGCGGCTTTCAGAGCAGGGAAGAGATTCTGGCAATGCTCTTTCAGTGCGGCGCGGTGCTGTGAAGCGCCGCTCTCCTTTTTTGGATGCGGCGGCCGTTTGCATACGCGGCGGCTGCCGGACTTTGCCGCATCGGTTTGAATCATTACCAAATGATGTATATTGTTTCAGAAAAGTCAAGAAAAAGTCATTGTTTTGTGTTATAATGATCATAGAAACCTTGGCGTTGCCGGGCTTTTTCGGCAATGCCGTCCCCATTTCGTGCGGCTGAGACATTGAGAACGAACAAATTTGTCTTTGCAGACAGACAAAAATCTTTGCGGAAAAT
Organism: Eubacteriales bacterium; assembly: GCA_048527645.1. Classification (GTDB taxonomy): domain Bacteria; phylum Bacillota; class Clostridia; order Oscillospirales; family CAG-272; genus HGM12669. The sequence goes on from DBGFNI010000003.1 coordinate 11,780, forward strand.
CGAAACACTTTCAGAATCTTTTTTGTTCCGACGGAGCGGAAAAGGGCGGACGAACACAGAAACGGAGTGATCATATGGGTCCGAGATACGGCTGGCCGCCAAGCGCGGCAATCAATCAGAAAAACAAAATTCCCAAACCAAAGCATCTGCGAGAGGTGCCTGGCTTTTTAAAGGAACTGTGTTCCTCCTTTTTCTCCCGCCTGTTTTACATATTCCGTCTGGTATGGGAGACGCGGCCGTGGATTTTGTTTATCATGCTGTTTACTGCGGTGTTCAACGGCGTGACGCCGGTGGTCAGCGCATGGGTGAGCGCCCGGCTGCTTAACGGCGTGGCAGAGAGCTTCGGCATGGGGTCGGAGGCGCTGCAAGGGGTGCTGTTCTGGCTGCTGCTGTATTTCTCGATTTTGATTGTGGATAAGGTTGTCAACAATATATATTATTTTCTGTATCGCATCGGCGGCGAGCTTGTAACCAATCATATCAAAGAGAAAATCATGGAAAAGGCGCGCCAGGTGGATTTGTCATCCTTTGACAAGCCGGACTTTTATGAGCGGTTGGAAAATGCAAACCGTGAGGCGGGGATGCGACCGGTGCAGATCATGACATCTACCTTTGATATTATTTCCAGGCTGATTTCCATGGTTTCTTTTATTGTGATTCTGTGGGCGGTCACGCCGCTGGCGCCGTTTGCCATGATTGCGGTTTCCATTCCCTCCGCTGTGATCAACTTTATTTACCGCAGAAAGAACTTTTTATACATGCGGCACCGCTCCAAGGACCGCAGACAGATGAATTATTTTTCTGAGGTGATGGTTAACAAGGACATGGTCAAGGAGGTGCGTCTGTTCGGCCTGTCCGACACGTTGCTGGGAAAATACCGCGAGGTTTTTCACAATTATTTCCGCGGGATCAAATCCCTGATGGTGAAGGAAGGCGTGTGGAATGTCGCACTGGCACTGCTGTCCAACGTCGTGACCTGCGTGATGTATGTGGTGATCACAATCGGTGTGTGCAACGGCACCTTTGACGTAGGCGACTATTCGCTGTTTACCGGGGCGTTGGTTTCCATTTCCGCCGGCGTGACCGGACTGATCACCACCACGGCTACCATTTATGAGGGGACGCTGTTTATTGACAATCTCATTCTCTTTATGAATGAAGAAAAGCATATCGTGCCGACTTTGCAGCAGGGCGCTGCGGTGCAGCGTCACTGCGGTCATGTGATTCGCTTTGACCATGTCTCCTTCCGCTATCCCGGTACGGAGCGGGATGTGCTGCACGATGTTTCCTTCACGCTTGACGCGGGAGAAACCTGCGTGCTGGTCGGACTCAACGGCGCGGGAAAAACAACGCTGATCAAGCTCATCACGCGACTGTATGATCCGACGGCGGGAACCATCTATCTGGACGGGCGCGACATCCGGGAATACGATGTGGAGCAGCTGTATCAGATGTTCGGCATCATCTTTCAGGATTTCGGAAAATATGCGATGACGGTAACGGAGAACGTGGCGTTCGGCGATGTGGAACGCCCGATTGACTCATCGGAGATCGAGGACGCCGCGCGTCAGGCAAGCGCACACCCGTTTATCACGCAGCTGCCCGACGGCTATGACACGCCGCTGATGCGGTATTTTGAGGACGACGGGATTGAGCTTTCCATCGGGCAGTGGCAGAAACTCAGCGTGGCGCGGGCTTTTTATTCCGATTCCGATGTGCTGATTCTGGATGAGCCGACCGCGTCGCTCGACGCAATTGCGGAGCAGGAAATTTTCAGTCAGTTTGATCGGCTGCGCAAGGATAAAACCACCATTTTTGTTTCGCACCGTCTGTCCAGTGCGACGGTCGCCTCGAAGATTCTTGTTCTGGAAAACGGCAGGCTGATCGAGGAGGGGACGCATCAGGAGCTGATGAATTTGCGCGGGAAGTATTATGAGCTGTTTTCCGCGCAGGCAAAGCGTTATATTACCACGGCGCAGGAGGGAATGATCGGTGCGGATGCGCCGGAAATGCCAAAGCGGCCGGACAAACCGGAGGAACCGCGTCCGCCGCATCCCCACGGCGCGCCACGGGGAGCGGGAGACGAGGTGGGAGAGAACGCACCGCCGCATCCTGCCGATCCGGCATCTGCGCCGCGCCGGCAATAACGCGGGCAATCCGTTGCTTTTTGATTTCTCTATTCCTATTTAATGAATATACAGGTCGGGCGGTCATACAGGACCGCTCGCTGCCTTGCGGGGGTATGCGGGGGCGCGCTTGCACTCGAAGC
>DBGFNI010000004.1:0-7190 GCA_048527645.1 Eubacteriales bacterium
GCCCCAATTGCGCCAGGCATAAAAAGACAAGCAATGTTGCCACAACAGAGATAACGACTTTCTTCATTGCTCAACCTCTTTTCTTTTGATCTTGCCCCAGGTTTTGCGGAGCTTGCGGTATTTGAGTATGCCCTCGACACGGAATAAGGTGATTGCCTGTCTGTAACCGAAGTTTTCAAGCACGGCGTACAGCGAAAGAGAAAGACATTGCTTTGCGCTCATCGTGGTTCTGCGGGTGTATTGTTCCAGAATCAGACTGCCGATGGAGAGGATGACTCCCAAGAGCACGGCAAGCAAAAAATACATGATGAAAAAGAACATATTCAGCTCGCCCATCACGAGGGAAAACGGGATCAGAAAATATCCGAGAACCTCAATCACCGCGCCCAACAGCTCAAAAATCCAGTTGTAAGGTATCGCCATAAGCCCGATCACGCCATAGCGGGGGTTTAAAAACATGGATCTGTGAGCAATGAGGGTGTCCAGCAGACCGATTTGCCAACGGCGGCGCTGGCTGCGGATATCCGAAATTGACATGGGCCCCTGCGTCCAGCAGACGGAGTCCTCACAGAAAATGACTTTATATTTTCTTTTATGGGCGCGCATATATTTATGAAGGCGAACCACGATTTCCATATCTTCGCCGATGGTATTCGTTTTGTAGCCGCCGACCTCAATGACTGCCTGCTTCTTGAAGACGCCGAAAGCGCCCGATACGATCAGCATGGAATTGGTAGCGCCCCAGCTGACTCTTCCCGACAGAAAAGAACGGTAATATTCTACGATCTGAAACCGCTCGATCATTTTTGGCGGCATGGAAAATCCGCTGACGCGGCCGTCCCTGATTTTGAAGCCGTTGGCAATCCGGACAAGACCGCCTGCGACAATCGTATCGGTATTTTTCAGAAATTGGATGGAAAGCTTTAAAAGTGCGTCCGGCTCAATGCGGGAGTCCGCGTCAAGACAGGCGAACAGCGGATAGGAGGAAATGTTGATCCCCGCGTTGAGCGCGTCGGATTTGCCTCCGTTTTCCTTGTCTACGTATATCAGGTTCGGGTATTCGATGTTGTAGTAAACACCGCGCACTTCCTTGGTCGGGATAGAGGTTTTGACTGCCGATTCGATTTTGTACAGCCCGAAGGTCTCAACAATGCGGTCGTGGGTGCTGTCGGTCGAGCCGTCATTCACAACGACGATTTCAAACTCCGGATAATCAATTTTCATCAGGGATTTGATGTTTGAAACGATGTTTTCCTCCTCATTATAGGCGGGAATCAGCAGGGAAATGGGCAGGAGATTTTCGCTTGAAACATATCTTCCGTAATCGTCGGACTGTCTGGCCTTGTCGTTTTTTCGCACTTTGATAAAGGATATGATCAGCTGGACGATGTATATCAGGCTTAACAGTACGGTAAACGCCATGCAGAAGTAGTTGAAGAAAGAAATAAAATACCGTACGTATGTAATAAAATTCACACTATTTCTCCTTTAAATCGATCGAACGGTAAAGGGCATATTTTACCGCATCCGAGGCATATTTGTCATAGCCGCCTAAGACATCCTCGATTTCGGATATCTGGACATTCATATCAATCAGAGAGTATGCGGCCGCCTGCCGAACCCACCATTCCTTGTCCTTGGTGGCGTCCTTGACGCCTTGTATCGCTGCCGGCGTGGTCAGCTTGCGAAGTCCCTTCACCGCGGAGGAACGCACGACCCAGTCATTATCCTTTGCGGCGGTGAGCAGAATCTGCTCATTGTCAGGATCGGCAAGCTCGCCCAGCGCCTTGATGCAGGCGATCCGCATATCGGTGTTTTTGCTGACCGTTCCGTCGATGTAAAGCTGTTTGAACTGCGTAAACCGATAGGGCGCGATGGCTTTGATTACCACCGTCTTCATATAATCGTCGCATTTTTCAAGAATCTGTTTTGCCAAATCACAGCGATCGGAGCTGAAGCCCGAAAACAGCTCATTGATGATTCTGTAAGAATACCGTTTGTCGTTCTGGATTCTGAAAACATATTCGGCAACGCCCTGGGTATACCCCAGTCTCGAAAGAGCCATTGCGGCGTTATACGCGATGTTTCGGTTTTTTGATTTTGAAAACTCGTAAATGTCGTTCAGATATTCATAAGCGTCAAAATCCGCAAGTCTCCTGCAAGCGTAGCCGATTTTATATTTGTTGCCTGATTTGAGAATATCCGAAAAGAGCTTTGCGGGGTCAAGCGTGTCATAGATGCTGTCAATGATTTCAGACTTGTTTCCCAGCGTCTCGTCGTCGCCGTATTCCTCCCAAAAACAGAGGTCGGCGCTTATGAGTTCAAAAAGGCGTGTATCCTCTCCCATCAGCTTTTTCAGCGCCTGGGTTTCCCTTTTTCGACTGCTTTCGGTGGGGCTGTAAAGGATGCCTTCCACCATGCTTCCGATTTTTTCGGAGGCGACCTCATATTTATTTTTTTCGTCCTCTTGCTTTTTCGCAAGTACGGCAAGCCACAGATACTCAAGACCGAGAATCAAAAGGCAGAAAATGATGCATAAAACCGCAAATAGTTCGTAATGCAAACCTTACAGCTCCTTTGCCATGAGAAGATTTATTTTGAAGAAAAGTAATTCTTGATCAGCGCAAAGCTTTCTTTCTCGCGCATCGTGTAGGATACCTTTTCCCAGGAAGCCCATTTATAGGTTTTGTATGCCGGGTCCTGCTTCGTTTCCGGGAAGAGATAAAGCTGGTCTTTTGACTGCTTATCGGCAATCAGGACAGATACGATTGCGCCGTTTGTGCTTACCGTTTTCGCCTGACCGGAGATTTCACCCTCATTGTTGATGACAATTTTTCCGGAGGGCTCTGTCACGTTGAGCCACGACCAGGGGATTCTGATATAAACCGTGGAGCCCGTCTGATAAAACTGATTGTCTCCCGATGAGAATCCGCCGTAGGTGAGCTCTGAGACAAGGCGGTAGCTTCCCGTATAGCTTTCTTTGGTGACGTAGGAACCGTTGCTGCGGTCATAGGATGAAACCACATAAAGTCCCCCTTTTTGCTTGCTGTCAAAGCGCAGGACAAATTCCATACCGGAAAGCGAGGTCGGCGTGTATTCGCTTGCATAGTAGTATTCACCGTCGTTTCGCTGGTAGGTGTCGATACCGATAAAGAACTGCTCTGTGGTGAAATCAATTTCGGTCAACAGCTGTACTGTAATGTAGAAATAGCTTTCGTTTGATGAGAGAGACATCATCTGAACGCGGTCGTCGTCCGCAAGGTTGATTCCCGTTTCCTCCGGGGCTGCGGCGTCAAGAGCGACAAAGCCTGTTGTCTGTGCCGTGTCGGCGACGTTCTGCCACATATAATTGTTTTCAAGCGGTACCGTATAAGGATACATCTCGTCGGAAACCGCCGACCAATCATCGTTGATGTCCGCCGCTACCGCGCAGAGCACCCCCGCACCGTCAGCAGATTTCAGGAGTGCGACTGTTTGCTGACCTTGCGCTTTTTCCGTCGTGGCAGCTCTGTTCCCAAACCCGTTTGCGGAGGAAACGCCCACGCCGCTGATGAGCAGTCTGTCATCGGATGCTTGGTTGAGTGCATCAAGGGTATATGCGTACGGATCGGTTTTGTCCGCGAGCTTGCCCGCGGCAGATGAAATGAGCTGTGTCACGCTGTCAAGCGAAACGCAGGTAAAGAAATAATCGGTGTTGAACGGATTGTCGCGAACGATACCGTTCAGATCGTATGCGCCGTCGGTTTCCGGTCCGCTTCCGCTGATTTCGGCGGCGTCTGCGTATATTCCGATCGGGATACCGTATCCGTAAGTGTCTTCGGAATAGCTTTGAAGGGTGTCGTAGATCAGAGCGGAAACACCTTGCGCGCCGTTGCCCTCGGCGTATTTGCCCGAATAGGCATAGCCATCGGTCATGCCGGGAGCTTCGGCAGTCATGGCAAGGATATAGTCGGAAATATCAATAAAGTAGGTCGCCGCCCCGCCATTTCCGTCCGAAGTGTAGGATCCGTTACCGTGTAAGACGTCAAGGGCGGATTTCAGCATGCTCTGAATCTCCTCTTCGTCCGCTTTTTCGGGCAACGCGACATTTTGTATGATATAGATCGGCGAGGAGCCGGATGCTGCATTCTTGGCATAGACCGCTCTGTAAAACTCGGGCGGCAGAATATCCTTTGCGTAAATGCAGTTTGCTCCGATTTTCACCGTTTCCGCCACCAAGCTCTCATAATAGGTATAGTTTCTGGAATACCCTTTTTCGCCGGGCTCACAGGCGTTTATGCTGACCGCGTTGACGGCAATATCTTCCCATTCACCATCCGAATAAATCTGAAAACCGCTGTCGCTGACCCGTGAACGTGCGGCACCGTCGGCTTTTTCGTCTGATTTCTCGTGCGGCGTGATGTCTGCGAGTATTTTCTTCATGAGCGGGTTATAAAAATTCCAGTAAAAATTGCTGATATCACCCTGTCGGTCATAGGAAATCCATCTGTAAACCGTGTCGGCAAACAAGAATCGGTTGTAGTTTTCGTGACTGACATAATCATTGAAGTCTCCCGCAAAATAGTAAACAGGGGCTTTTCCGTCTTCGGTCTTTCTTGAAATCGCACAAAAGATCGGGCTTTTCAACACGCCCTTCAGCTTTTCCATTCCCGTTGCATTCACGTCAAATTCAAAGCTTGCGATCACCTCGGCGTTGCTGGTCGGTTCCACTATTTCAAACCAGTTGTAAAAATTAACGCGGTCACAGCGCCTGAATTCCTTTTTGTATGCGTCGTTGATATGGATCTCAAGGAGATTTTTTGATTCAAAATCCGTCTTCTGCTCGAGAACAATGATTTTTTCTGCTGAAACAAGGAGGATGCCGGGTCCCGAAAACTGCCACTCGACCCCTTCCTGCTTTTCGTACATGGGAGGTGCCCAGTCTGGCACGTCGGTGAAGTCCTGAAGATCGTATATGTATCTGCCGACCCAGCCTGTCGGCTTCACACCGCAGAGACTGGAAAGCTGCGAGTAGACCGAGCTGTCTGAAACAGATCCGAAAAGCTCTGTTTCGGCAATGACCGTCGCACCGTTTTCATACGCATAGGAAATGACCGACATGTCATCCACGGAGATTCCCGAGCCTTTTGCAGTCGAACTGTCATAATACCCATAAGTGTCATCGACCGCACCGTAGACATCGGCTACATACATCAGATCGGGCGTGTAGTCAAGGGTCGAAAGGTCTCTTTGCGCGGAGATTTGACCGTTTTCATCCAGCATCGGACCGAAATAGTCGGCTTTGGTATTGTAAAAGCTGCCGTCCTCAAAAACATAGCGCTGCTGCTCCAAAAGCCAGAAAAAGCCCTGATGCTTTCGGTAAACCGAGCGAATGTCGATATCGTTTCCGTCTTCCACCGTGAGCACGGTCTTGTCCAGAATACAGACATTCAGGCGCGTTTTGGGAACGAGATGCCAACCGATAAAGACGGCCGCCATAACGATGAGCAGAACAAGCGGGATCAGAAAATACCATTTGGCCTTTTTGCTCTTTTTTACCTTTTTGACAGCCTTTTCGGTTTTCTTTTCCTGCTCCTTTGACGGGTCAAAGCGGATTTCTTCCTCCGCAGCAGTGAATGCGTTGCTGTTCTCGCCGGGATGCTCGCCCGGATTGCCGTTCAGGATTTTGTTTTGATTCTCATTCATTTACTCTTTCTCCGTCACTATCTGCCTGATGATATCCATACATTCGTGCATCGCGGCTACAACCTTCGGGTCATACAGCGTCCCGGAATTTGAGTCGATGTATTCGATCACCTGATCCAACGGCCATGCCTCTTTATATGAGCGCTTTGCGGTGAGCGCGTCAAGCACATCGGCAACCGTTACGATCCGTACGTATTCATTGATGCTTTCGCCTTTGATTCCCCGGTAGCCCTTGCCGTCATACTGCTCGTGATGCTCGCTTGCGATGACGGCGGCAAGCGCCATGCACTCGCTGTCAAATACGGAAAGAAGCAAGTGACCGTATTCGGTGTGCTTCTTGATGATTTCACGCTCGCCCTCAGAGAGCAGACCGGTCTTGTTTGTGATTTCCGAGGGGATTGCGATTTTACCGATGTCGTGAAGCATTGCCGCCTTTTTCACAACGACACGGATTTCTTGCGGATAACCCATGGTTTCCATCAGAATATCGGTATAGCGTGCAACAGCTTCAATATGGTCGGGGTTGTTTCCGCTTGCTGTCTCGGTCTTGTATGCCAATTCTGTGAAAAAATCAATTTCCGCCTGCTCGGCATTACCGCCTGATAAGCGGGCGAAGGCAACCTCTAAGCCGCTGTAAAGCGTTGTCATGATCGCCGTAAAAAACGGAGACAGCGCGTTTTTGAGGTTTTCAAAATGAAAGATAACAGCAATATTGCCGTTTTTCAAAAAAGCAAGGTCAACATATGTTTCGGTAAAAATGCAATTGCTTTGAGAGTCAAGACATCTGCTTTCGATTGCGACGCAGTTGACGCGCTCCGTAAGAGATCTTGAGCAAACCTCCCTGTATTCGGAATTTTCCTTTATGAAAACCGCATAGGCAGGCGCATCGATCTCGGCGTTGATCTCACGGCATATATCGCATATGCCCTCCGCGGCGGTATTGCAGATTTCCTTTTCCGAATGCAGGGAAAGGAGCTGACGCATAAGCTGGGTAACCTTTGTGACGCAGTCGCTGTAGGCGTCTGTTTTGAAAAGGATTTCCTTTTGGCTGCGGTTTGACAGCATTTTTGCCGCAAGAACAAATATGATATAGCACAGAAAAATGAATTCTCCGATGAGCCGGCAAAAAGCAAACGTTGTCCTGAAACGCAGCGTTGCCTGCATGATGCCGCCGACCAAATCGAACATGGCGAGAAAGACAAGCATCAGAAAAGCGCTTTTTGCAAACTGAATACGCTTGTCCAGCAGTCCCATACAGATTTTTATCAGCACCGCAACGGTAATCACGCTCCAAGCGACCGCTGCCAGTGAGGCGATTTTCAGCACAAGGGGATTGGGCGCGAGCAGCACGGAAACAATCGGCACGATGCTGAGGACCATGCATACAATCAATTTTTTATCTTTGATTTTCAAAACTGCCGCCACCGTCACGGTAAACAGCATGATCACAAAGAATTCCAGTGCGATGGATATATTGTAAAATTGAGAGAAATTAAAAAGATAGC
>DBGFNI010000005.1:0-15622 GCA_048527645.1 Eubacteriales bacterium
TTGCTTGTCGGCAGCCGCGTCGGCGCGACCGGGAAGTGCTTGTTGATAATGGTCGTAGGCATCGGGCGCGCTGAGGTTTCGCCGTGAAACGGTGTCGGCGTACAACGGTTCGTAAACCGCCAAAACATCCGCGGCAGACGTGACCATCACGGCGCCCTCTTTGATTAGCCGGTTGCTCCCCTCAAAGCCGTGCCGTCCCACATTTCCCGGCAAGACATACAAATCTCTGCCTTGCCGCTGTGCCCAGTCCGCGGTGATCAGCGAGCCGCTTTGCAGGGAGGCTTCTACAACGCATACGCCCTGACAAAGACCGCTGATGATGCGGTTGCGGCTGGGAAAATGATGCCGTTCCGGCTGACTGCCGGGCGGATATTCCGTGATCAGCGTACCGTTTTTTGCAATTTCATCCATCAGCTTGCCGTTTTCCCGCGGATAAACAACGTCCAGCCCGCACCCCAGCACGGCGACGGTGTGTCCGCCCGCGTCAAGGGCGCCTGTGTGCGAGGCGGTGTCAATGCCGCGCGCCATGCCGCTGACGACAACGGCGCCGCATTTTGCAAGCTCATAGCCGAAACGGTATGCCATGCTGCCGCCGTATTCGGTGAACTGACGCGTCCCGACCATGCCGATGCAGAGCTGCGCGTCAAAATGCGGCAGCATGCCTTTGTAATAAAGGAGTACCGGTGCGGAGCGGATGCGCCGCAGTCGCTGCGGGAACATCGGATTGTCCCAGGACAGCAGCCCGATTCCGTGTCTGACGCAGTACGCCTCGATTTCGCAGGCGGTTTTCAGTTCTTTATCGCAGAGCGCGTCCAGCACCGTTTCGGAAAGGGAGGGAACGGCGCTTTGCAGCGCTTCGCGGTCCATTTCGTAGATCGCCGAGGCGTCGGCGCAATGCTCCATCAGCAGATTGGCATGCTTGTTGGCGCTGCCCAAAACCTCGGACAGCCAGATCCAGTACACTTGCTCCGTCATGATTCTTGCCTCTTACTTGCTTTGCAGCCGTTTGCACGGTACTGCTCCCACATCAAAACGGTTGCGGCCATGGCCGCGTTGAGTGATTCCGCGCCCTGTGCCATCGGGATTGCCACGCAGGCGCTGCACAGGGAGACGGTTTCTTCCTGCAGTCCTCTCCCTTCGCTGCCCACCGCGAAAACTGCGTCTCCGCATTGCGCAAACTGCTCCAGGGAGATAGCGCTGCGGTGCAGTGCTGCCGCGGCAACATATCTGCCGCTTGCCCGCAGGGCACGGATCGTGTCGCCAAGATCGGGCACAATCTGCACGGGCAGGGAAAAGGAAGCGCCCATGGAGGCCTGAATGACTTTGTAGGAAAGGGAGTCGGCACAGTCGGCGGTCAGAACAACGCTGTCATAGCCGAACGCCGCTGCGGTGCGCAGGACCGTGCCGAGATTGCCGGGGTCCTGGATGCACTCGCACAGTAAAATACGGTCCTTTGCCAAATCGCCGCTATATATTGTAGTAAATTTTCGCAGTTTGTCAATACGGTTTGCAACACATAATATCCCCTGCGGTGCGCTCTGGGGTGACATTTTTTGGTAAACGCTGTCGCTTGTGCAAAAAAATGTCACATTCTGTTGCTGTGCGGCGAGGCGCTGCATCAGTGCGGCGTACTGTGCCTGCGCCTGCTGCGTGACAAAAACAGACGAGACGGGCAGCTCTCTTGCAATCGCTTCTTCCAGCAGCTTTGCACCCTCGAAAAAGAATTGCGCGCTTGCGTCTCTGTGCTTTTTGTCCCAAAGGGAGCGAACATGCAGAACGTGCGGATTCTGCCGGCTTGTGATCGTGGTCGCTTCCATAGGCTGCGCTCCTTTCCCGCTCTCGGATGGTCTAACACAAAAACCAAAGCGCACGCGACGCTTTGGTTTTTATCGGTATTCTCAGAATTACAGTGCTGCCTTCGCCTGCGCGACGATTGCTGCGAATGCTTCCTTGTCGCTGACAGCGAGCTCGGCGAGCATTTTGCGGTTCAAAGTGATGCCTGCTTTTTTGCAGCCATTCATGAAACGGCTATAATTGATGTCGTTGCATTTGCATGCAGCGGAAATACGGGTGATCCACAGCTTGCGGAAATCTCTCTTCTTCTGCTTGCGTCCGATGTAAGCGTAATTACCGCTCTTCATCACCGCCTGCTTCGCCATCTTGAAGTGCTTGGATTTGGAACCCCAGTAGCCCTTAGCCGCCTTCAGAACTTTATTTCTTCTTTTGCGCGTCATCATTGCGCCTTTTACTCTTGCCATTTTTCAAATCCTCCGATCATTTGTGTCGTTATCGCTTAGTTATTTGCCCAGCAGAGTACGTACCGCGGGCGCCATGGACTCGCTGAGGTACGCGCCGGAACGCAGATGTCTCTTGCGCTTAGCGGTCTTCAGACCCAGCTTATGACGATGGTGAGAATGATTCATTTTGATCTTTCCGGACTTGGTCATAGAAAATCTTTTCTTTGTTGCGCTGTGCGTTTTAACTTTTCCCATGTTCTTGTACTTCCTTTCAAAGTGATTGTGACTTGAAACAATCTTGTGTTCTGCGTTTTCGGCGCGGAATCCATATTACATACAGTAATATGATGAAATAAACGGAAAATGCATCAGTTTTTGACGGGAGTGATGATCACGGACAGATTTCTGCCCTCCATCACAGGCTTCTTATCGCAGACGCCGATGCCTTCCAAAGCGGTTGTAAACCGGGTCAACACCTCGCGCCCCACATCCTGATGACTCATCTCGCGCCCGCGGAAGCGAACGACCGCGCGCACCTTGTCACCGCCGGATAAAAAGCGCTTTGCGTGGTTGACGCGTGTGTCAAAGTCATGCACGTCAATGCCGCAGGAGAGCTGAATTTCCTTGACTTTGACGGTTTGCTGCTTTTTGCGCGCCTCTTTTTCCTTTTTAACCCGATCAAAGCGATATTTCCCGTAGTCCATAATTCGGCATACGGGCGGATTGGCGTTTGCCGCCATCAAAACCAGATCCAGGTCCTTATCATAGGCCATGTCAAGAGCCTGTTCAAAAGGAATAATTCCCAACTGTTCACCGCTGTCGCTGACCAGACGAACCTCTTTTGCGTGGATCGCTTCGTTGATCAGAAGGTCTTTGCTGCTGATAATCAAGCACCTCCGTTTATTTGTCCGGGATTGGCGGACATAAAAAATTGCGAAAAAGTATAGAACTTCTCCGCACACGGCATTCCCCGCAGGTTTGCCGCAGCAAAACAGCGGGAAAAGTATCAACCGTACGCCGATGAGGCGGTGGTGAGAACGGAGACGTCCTGCTTCTTTGTGAAGAGAAGTATAGCACATTTTTTTTTGCTTGTCAAGGCTTTCGGCGCGTCTTTTTTCAATTTTTCGGAATTTTTTTGTGCGGGCGGGGATGTGCGCCGGGCGGCGCAGAAGGAGGAGAGAATTTGCGAAAAACGAAAAAAGGCTTGATTTGTGCGGGGAACTGTGTTAAAATGTAGAAAAATCTTGCCGGAAATCAAGATTGCGAAAACCGTGCGCTTCCCACCGTGCAGCCGATCTGCTGCACGGTGGGAGGCGGAGAAAAGGAGGGACATGCGATGTCACAGGAACAGAAAGTTCGTTTTCGGGGCGCCGTGGGCGGCTATAATAAGGACGACGTCAACGCGTATATTTCCAGAATCAGCGACAACTTCCGAAGTGTGGAGCAGTCCCTGAAAAACGCGATCAATCAGCAGAAAAAAGAATTGCAGGAGCAGCAGGAGTATATTCAGGCACAGCGCCAAACACTGCAGCAGCAGAGCGCGCTTTTGGCGCAGAGCGAGACGGATCGGCAAAAGTGTGCGGATCAGCAGCAGGCGCTTTGCGATATGCAGCGCACGGTGCAGGAGCAAAAGGATACGCTTGCAAAAAAGGAGTGCGCACAGGCGGAGCTGGAGCAGTCGCTTGGCGCAAAAGACGATTTGATCCGGCAGCTGCAGCAGCAGATCGCGCAAAGCGACGCCCGCTTTGAGCAGCTTGCCGCGGCTATGGAGCTGCTGCGTCGGAAATGCGACACGGTTGCCGCATCCATTCCGGCTGTCGCCGCCAGTCCCGCGCCCGCCGCTGTCCCCGCGCAGACTGCCGCAAGGGCAGAACCGATTCTGCCGGCGGAGGAATACACCGTGCCCGACAGAGCGTTTAACCGGACTGCGGAAAGCATGCCGCACACCGCTGCGCCCGCATCACAGTCAGCCGCTTCCGATGGCGGGGATGCCGTGCAACGCGTGGCACAAATGGGTCAGATTGCAAGCGCATGCCGCAACGATTTGCAGGAGGAACTGGAGGATATCCGTTCCTCGCTGGATCAGATGCTGCTGGAAATCCGCTCCAAGTATACCCAGATGAATCACCGGATTGACGATGCAAAATCCGAGCTGGATGACATATGATTTGCTGATTTTTTCTGAAAAACGCCGCTTGATGCGGCGTTTTTCTTTTTGCCCGCACGGATCGAACGGATGCGCCTCGGTTTTCCCGGCGCACGCCGCCAAAGAGAATCTGCCCACAGAAATCATGCGGACATATCATATTTACATTTCATTCATATTATTAGTAAGTAAAGAGGTGATTTAATAGGTATAATACCATCGAAATTTATTTTCTGTTGACATATTTCAGCGAATCACCGAAAATATGTGCGACAATCGGGGGGTGTGTCTTTGATACCACTTGTCATCAAGCTATCTGTGTCAGTCGTGGCGTTTTTCATCGGCTTGTTTTTATGGCGCGCCGCCGTGCTGCAATACCGGCGCGCGGAGGAAAACCGGGACACGGATGTGCTGCAGCTGAAAAAACTGAAAAAGCGAAAGCGGATTCCGTTCTGGGCGATGGTGATCGCCGGATGGTTTTTCCTGAGTACATTGATCAGTTATTTTTCCGCCCAAAGCAGCGGGATACACATCGAGTTTGAGCTGTTCTCCCCGTCGCAGACCGTCCGGCTGTTCGGCACGTCGCTGTGCGTGGCAAAGACCTCGCTGCTGCTGACGCTGGTCACGGGAATTGTGCTGGTTCTGGCGCTTTTGTTCCGCTTGGTTGTCTTTCCCCGTTTCCGAGAAAAGCCGGAAGGATTTCAGAATCTGATGGAGGCGGCGGTGGAATCGATGGATCGCTTTACCGCCGGGGTCGTGGGCGAAAAGCTCAGCCGCAACCTCTCGCCCTACATGATGTCTCTGGCAATTCTGATGATCGGGAGCGCGGCAACCGAGCTGTTCGGGCAACGCCCGCCGACCTCGGATCTGCTGGTGACGATCACGATGGGACTAGTCACGCTGATTCTCATCAATTATTACGGAATCCGGGAAAAAGGACTGGGCGGCAGAATCCGCTCCATGGGCGGCCCGGTGAAGGCGATGTCGCCGCTGATGGTGGTGCTCAAGCTGATCAATGACATCTCGGTGCCCGTCTCGCTCGCCTGCCGTCTGTTCGGAAACATGATCGGCGGCATGATCGTCATGGACTTGCTCAAGAGCGCGCTGGGAGGATACGGACTGGGCATTGCGTCGGTGGCAGGAATCTGGTTCAATCTGTTCCATCCCCTGATCCAGGCTTATATCTTTATTGTGCTTTCCCTCACCTTTATCAACGAGGCGGCGGAATAGCGCGTTTGCCGCACCGCGCTGCGGGGGCATATCGCATGGAAACATATCGTCAATAATATTATTTTTCGGAGGATAAAATCATGACCGCAATTGCAGTTGCATTGGCTCTTTTGCCCTGTGTGGGCGCAGGCATTATGATGGGATTTGCCACAGCGAAGGCTACAGAGTCCATCGCCCGTCAGCCGGAGGCATCCGGTAAGATCAACGCGATTCTTCTGCTCGGCCTGGCGCTGGCAGAGTCCTGCGCGATTTACGGCTTTGTCTTGGCGCTGATGCTGTTCACCAAGCTTTGAGCGCGGTGCGGCAAAGACCCGCATCCGTTCAACAGCCGACACAGACAAGATAAGGTAGCCAACATAGTTTAGGAAAAGAGAGCGAAGCGTATGAATATCAATTTATCGGAGATACCGACCGACCTGATCCTGAATCTTCTGAATATCGTTGTGCTCTACGTGATTGTGCGCGCGCTGGTGTATAAACCGGTGAAGCGGTTTATGCAGGCGCGGACAGACCGCGTGACAGAGCAGAACGCACAGGCGCAGCGTCTGATGGAGCAGGCGCGGCAGCTGCAGGCTGAAAACGAGGAAAAGAGCCGGCACGCCGAGGAGGAAAACCGCCTCCGTGCGGCGCAGCAGATGCAGCAAGCGCACGAAAGCGCACAGAAAATCATCGCACAGGCACAGGCGCAGGGCGACAAACTTGTGGAACAGGCGCAGAGCCGCGCGGAAAACGATTATCGCCGCGTGATGGACGGTGCGCGCAAGGATGTTGTCGACATGGCGTGCAAGCTGTCAGAAGAAATTCTGTCGCGTGAGATCAACGCTGACGACTATGCGCAGCTGACAGAAGAATTCTTTGCGTCGAAAGCGGCTGCAAAGGAAGACTAACGAAGGAAAGCGGTATTTTGCCATGAAAACAATTACAGTCACAGCGCCTGCCCATATGTCGGAGCAGACCTATGACCAACTGGTTTTACGCCTGCGCGAGCGGTTTGGCGATGATATCAGAACGGTGCGTGTGCAGGATGACAGCTTGATCGGCGGCTTCCGCATCACCGTGGACGGGCGTGCGTATGACATGAGCGTTGCCGCACAGCTGCAGCGCTTTGCGTCGCTCGGCGCAAAAGAAGCCGGCGACACCGCGTTATTCGGCGAAAAAGAGACCATGGGCGCGTATTTTGCGCGGTGCCTGGATTCTTTTCACCGCGAGCCGGTCGTATACGAATCGGGTAACGTGGAGAAGGTCAGCGACGGCGTTGTGCGCATCCGCAATCTGCCCAACCGCGCCTACGGCGAGCTTTTGAAGTTTGACGGGGATGTGTGGGGCATCACCATGGACATGGAGGAAAACGGCGTCGGTGCGGTGCTGCTCAGCGCCAATGACCGTGTGCGTGCGGGCGACAGAGTGTTCGGCACGGGCAGGGTGGCGTCTGTCCCGGTCGGCGAAAACCTTTTGGGCCGGGTGATCGACCCGATCGGCCGCGCGCTGGACGGCAAGCCGCTGACAGTGCAGCAATATTACCCCGTGGAGCGACCGGCGCCCTCGCTGATCAAGCGCCGTCCGGTGGATACGCCCTTGCAGACGGGTATTATTTCCATTGACAGCATGATTCCGATCGGGCGCGGACAGCGTGAGCTGATCATCGGCGACCGCCAGACGGGAAAAACCTCGATTGCTCTGTCCGCGATTCTCAATCAGCGCGATACGGGTGTCATCTGTATCTACTGCGCAATCGGACAGAAGGCGTCTACCGTGGCGCAAATCGTCCACACGCTGCGTCTGAGCGGCGCGATGGAATATTCCGCTGTGGTATGTGCAACCGCATCCGACAGCCCTGCCATGCAGTATCTTGCGCCGTATTCCGCCTGCTCGCTTGCCGAGTATTTTATGGAGCAGGGCAAGGATGTGTTGGTGGTATATGACGATTTATCCAAGCACGCAGTGGCATACCGAACCATGTCCCTGCTACTGCACCGACCGCCGGGGCGGGAAGCGTTTCCGGGCGATGTGTTTTATCTGCACAGCCGCTTGCTGGAGCGTGCCGCATGTATGGAAAAAGAATACGGCGGCGGAAGCATCACCGCGCTTCCGATCATTGAAACAACCGGCGGAAACATGTCTGCTTATATTCCGACAAACGTTATTTCCATTACGGACGGTCAGATTTATCTGGAGAGCGAGCTGTTCCACAGCGGCGTTCGCCCGGCGGTCAACACCGGCCTTTCCGTGTCCCGTGTGGGGCGCGCTGCGCAGCCTTTGGCCATGCGAAAGGTCTCCGGCACGCTGCGTATCGAGCTGGCGCAATACCGCGAGATGGCGGTCTTTTCCCGCTTCGGCTCGGATCTTGACAGTACGACCCGTCAGCTGCTGCAGCGCGGCGAGTGCCTGACGCATCTGTTCATTCAGGGCAAGGACGTGACGCTGGCGCTGTGGCAGAAGGTTGCCATGCTGGTGGCATATCGGGAAAATTTGCTTTCAGATATTCCGCTGGGAGAGCTGGATTATGCCTGCGAGGAGATCTTCCGCTTTTTGACCGAGCACGCGCCGGGGGTTATTACCCAAATCACCGCGACCGGCGACCTTGCAGACGATGTGAAAGCAACACTGGTCTCACAGCTGCACGTCTGGAAAGACAGCCGAGAAAAGCAAGCAAAACAAGACTGAAAATCTGTGAAAAGGGGGAGCGGGAATGAAAAACATGAGCGAGATCCGGCACAATATCCGTTCTGTAGAAGAGACGCGTCAGGTGACCAACGCAATGTTTTTGCTTTCCACCTCCCGCATGAAGCGCGCCCTGCAGCAGATCGGGCACAATCAGCAATACATGCGCACCGTGCGCGCGGCAATCCGCAATATCCTTGCGCACATGCCGGGGGAGCACCCGTATATGGCATATCCCGGCGGCGGGGATCATTATCCGGCGTTTTTGGTGATCGCCTCTGACAAGGGACTGTGCGGCGCGTATAATCAGAATGTCACCCGTTTCGCGCTGCAAAAGCTGCGCGCGTTTGATGACTACCCGGTGCATGTGTGCACCGTTGGGGAGCATGCAACGCACGCGCTGACAGTCGGCGGATATCAGCCGGATGTCGCGTTCAGCGGCGCGGCACAGCGCCCGGACACCTATTATTCCCGCGCGACAGCGGAGCATTTCATTCAATATTTTAACGAGGGCAGAATCACGTCGCTGCGCATCATCTATACGCATTATATCACGCAGCTGCGTCAGGAGCCGAGATGCTTGAAGCTGCTCCCGGTGCAGGAGACGGATTTCACGGCGGAAGAAGCGCTGCCGGACGGTGATCAGATGCTGCTTGAGCCCTCAGCCGACGCTTTGTTCGGTCAGGCAATTCCGCAGTATTTGGTGGGCATGATCTATGATTGCCTGCACCAGGCGCTGTGCAGTGAGCAGATCTGCCGGATGAACGCGATGCAGAACGCGACGAAAAACGCCGATGAAATGCTGCAAAAGCTGCAGCTTCAGTATAATACCGTCCGTCAGTTGGCAATTACCAATGAAATCACCGAGATTGCCGCGGCAACGGAGCTTGCCGACCGCGGTGTCTGAAACAGACAAAAAACGGCGGAACATACAGCGATAGCAGGAAAGGAATGTTGGATATGGCATCAATGACGGAGGGAACCATCATACGGGTTGCCGGTCCTGTGTTGGATCTGCGCTTTGCGCCGGGGGAGGAACCGGCGATTCACGGTCTTGTTTCCACTGTGGACGGCAGCCATCATATGGAGGTTTTTTCCCATTTGGGAGAAGGCATTGTGCGCTGCGTTGCGTTGGAGGCAACCGAGGGGCTGCGCTGCGGCATTGCGGTGCAGAGCGACGGAGAGCCGATTTCCGTGCCGGTGGGTACGGGGGTGATCGGGCGCACGGTGGATGTGCTCGGCCGTCCGATCGACGGCAAGGGACCCATTGAGGCGGAGGAGTATTGGAATATCCGCCGGGAGGCGCCGCCGCTGTCGGAGCAAAAGCCGGCGACAAAAATTTTGGAAACCGGCATCAAGGTCATTGATTTGCTCATCCCGTATGCCAAAGGAGGAAAAATCGGACTGTTCGGCGGCGCCGGCGTCGGCAAAACCGTCTTGATCATGGAACTGATTCACAATGTCGCGACCTCTCACGGCGGCTATTCCGTGTTCACGGGTGTGGGCGAGCGAAGCCGCGAGGGCATCGAGCTGATGCGCGACATGGAGCAGAGCGGCGTGATTAACAAATCCATTCTTGCGTTCGGCCAGATGAATGAGCCGTCCGGCTCCCGGATGCGCATTGCGCTGTCGGGTCTGACCATGGCGGAATATCTCCGCGATTGCAAGCATCAGGATGTGCTGCTGTTTATTGATAACATTTTCCGTTATGTGCAGGCGGGCAACGAGGTTTCCGCGTTGTTGGGGCGTATGCCCAGCGCAGTTGGCTATCAGCCTACCCTTTCCAATGAGCTGGGAGAGCTGGAAGAGCGCATCGCTTCTTTGGAAAACGGCTCGATTACCTCTGTGCAGGCAGTTTATGTTCCGGCGGATGATTTGACCGACCCGGCGCCTGCAACGATCTTTTCCCATCTGGATGCTACAACGGTGCTTTCGCGTGAAATATCGGAGCTGGGCATTTATCCGGCGGTTGATCCGCTGCAGTCCGCGTCCCGCCTGCTGGAGCCGGAATTTGTCGGTGAGGAGCATTATCGCGTGGCGCAAAAGGTGCTGGAGGCGCTGCAGCGCTATCAGGATCTGAAGGATATTATTGCGATTCTCGGCATGGAGGAGTTGTCTGCCGAGGACAAATGCATTGTAAACCGCGCACGCAAGCTCCAGTCCTTTATGTCGCAGCCGCTGAACGTGGCAAAGGCGTTTACCGGCGTGGAGGGGCGGTATGTCCCCGTTGCGCAGACGGTCGAGAGCTTCCGGCAGATTGTGGACGGCGAGGTGGATCATATCCCGCAGGCATATTTCTTCATGTGCGGCGATATTGACGATGTCCGCGCAAAATATGAGGCTGCCAAGGAAGAGGAGCGCGCGAAAGAAAGCGGCGCTTCCGGCGGTCAGCCGGCTGAGGGGGCGGCGTCATGAGCCGGGAGCTGCATCTGCGGATTTTAACGCCGGACCGTTCCTTTTTCGATGAGGCGGCACAGGCGCTCGTTTTTGATACCGGCGAGGGGCAGCTTGAAATCCTGCCCGGACATATGCCGATGGCTGCCGCGCTTTCCATTGGGGAAATGCGGATCAAAAAAGACGACGCCTGGGTCAGCGCGTTTGTTTCCGAGGGCTTTGTCACGGTGAAGAATAACGAGGTCACCGTTTTTGCGCAAGCAAGCGAGTGGCCGGAGGAAATTGATGAAACACGCGCACTCAATGCCAAGGAGCGCGCGACGCGTCAGCTTCGCCACAAGCAAAGCATCTATGAGCATCAGCATTCCGTCATTTCGCTCACGCGCGCCATGGAGCGGCTGCGCGTCAAGCACAGAAAGCAATAGCAAAGTAATATTTATAAAAAAGCATCCGACCGTTTCTCTTTCCGAAACAGTCGGATGCTTTGTGCATTTCGTAGACTTAACCGTCGGATTCGTAGAACCGCGGGACGCGCTTGCCGATGATGCAGGTCACCTCATAATTGATGGTGTCAGACCAAGCAGCCAGAGTGTCCGCGGTGGGATCGGTTCCGCCGAAAACGGTGACAGGTGTGCCGACGGCGGCTGCCGGGATGTGGGTGATATCGATCATGCACTGGTCCATGCAGATTCTGCCGACGATGCGTGCGCGGCTGCCGCACACGGTCATATATCCCTGCCGCGCATATGCGCGGATGTACCCGTCTGCATACCCGATGGGAACGGTGGCAATGCGCATGGGGGCGCTCGCCTGATAGACAGCGCCGTAGCTGACGGTGTCGCCCGGGCAAAGCTCATGGATGTGAGAGATCACGGTCTGCACGGTCATGGCAGGCTTCAGGGGCGGCGCGGCGGTCTGCGCGGAGGGGGCCAGACCGTACAGGGATATGCCCAACCGCACCATATCCAGGTGCATGTGCGGAAAGTTGAAAATTGCGGCGCTGTTGCAGACATGGCGCGTGGCAAAGGTGATTCCGGCTTTTTCCAGCTGTTCGGTCAACTGCATAAAGGTGTCAAACTGCCGCTGCGTCATCGGCTTGTCCGGCTCGTCAGACATGACAAAATGGGTGAAAATGCCCGTGTGCTCCAGTCCCGGCAAGCGGCACGCATCGGCAATTCCCGCCGCGTCGTCTGCTGCAAAGCCCAGCCGGTTCATGCCGGTGTCGACCTTGATGTGAATCGGCAGTTTGGCATCGGGCGATACGCGCTCTACCGCCTGCGACAGGACGCGCGCGTAATCTATGGAAAACACGGTTTGTGTGATGCCGTATTGCAGCAGCAGATCGGCGTCTTGCGGCAGCGTGTAGCCCAAAATCAGGATCTGTGCGCCGCTGCCGACCGCGTTGCGCACCTGCACGGCTTCTGCAACAGAGGAAACGGCAAAATCGGTCACGCCGAGGGAAGAGAGCGTTTTGCACACTGCTTCCGCACCGTGTCCGTATGCATCCGCCTTGACCACACAGCAGATGCGTGCGGCCGTAACGGCTTTTTTTACGGTAAGATAATTATCCCGCACGGCACGGAGCGAAATATTCGCCTGCACTTTGGCCAGACGCGGCGCATCCGGCTGCAACGGCGTATGATTTTCAACAGAAAAGCTCATCCCGATCATCAGTCTCCTTTCTCGGAAAAACGGAAGGCAGTGAGCGAAACCGTCATCTTTGTTCCGTCTTTTTCATATTGCATCTGCGTGGGGAGCAGGGTCTCCCGGTCGATCAGCACGCAAACCTCTGCGCTGCTCAACTGCAGTGCATCCTGCGCGGTGCGCACGGAAAAGCGCTCTGCCGGGATGCCGAACAGCAGATATTCCACCAGCATAAGACCGCGCCGGCAATCTGTGCACAGCGGAAAGCGAACGCCGCCCGCCTCCAGCGTCAGCGCGCCGCTTTGATCAAAGCAGTAACGGATCAGCGCGCCCTGCTGCGGCTGATAGCAGTGCTCCTCCCCGGCGCAGAGCGTGTACTGCCGGGTTCCCGTTTCGTCCTCGACGGTCAACAGGCAGGAAAAGAAATTCTGCCGATATGCCAGTATCTCCTCTGCCGTCGGCGGCCGGATCCCGCGGGAGCAGGCGCAAAGACAGATCGAAAGACAGATCAGCAGAATCGGATATCGAATGAAAAAACCACGCGCTTTCACAGTATCCTCCGCACAACCGAATCGTGTGATACCACGATATTATGCGGAAAGCAAGGATTTTATGAAATCAGAAGTCTTTTTTGACGGTGTTGGCGCTGTTGTAATAGACAAACGCTTTCAGAATGCTGGGAGAAAGCTCAAAAATTGCCGCGCAGGGCTCGCCCTTTTCGTTGTCAAACAAAGCGTAATACGCATATTCGCTCGGCGCGGTCATATCGGGCAGCATCTCGTAGACATTCTTGCATTCCTTGACTGCGGCTTGAATCGATGCGTCCCCTTTGGCATAGGGAGCGATCCGCTTCATATCCTTCACCTTGCACTGCGCCTTTTGCACGCGGCGGTTGCGGAAAAGATATGTAATGGTGAAGGTGCCCTTGTCGGCGATGGTGTATTCAAAGTCCTGCCCGATACCGATATAGGGGGCGAGCAGCTTTGTGACAAACCAGAGCGTCGGCACAATCAGAACGGCCATTGCCATACCGATGTATGCGTTCACGGAAATCAGCGCGATCAGCGCAATGCCGATGATCAGGATGGCGATCGACCAGAATAAAACGGTTTTGACGCGGTAACTGCCTTTCAGTGCGCGGCTGACACGGTAGTGTATATTCTCGGGTACATTGTTCATGAGTATTCTCCTTCGTTAATGAAATTTCTTTTTATATTATAGCACAGAAAAGCGGTGATTTCAATATTTTGCCGTGATTTTATTGCAGTTTTTGCGCGCTTTTGCGAAAAAGTTCCGGATTGGTGCAAAAAACCGTTGAAAAATTCACAGATATCCGTTACAATAATACTGATCTGTTCGTGCGGATGAAAAAACGCGGCGTACGGACGGTATGACGGCGGCGCCGGCGTGTACATGCGCCCGCATATACACCCGCATGTAAACGGGTAGGGGAGCTGCCGACAATCCATCAAAGATTTTGCCCGAAAGGACGGTAACGGAAAAATGAAAGCGGTAATTACAGTGACCGGAAAAGACAGCGTCGGAATCATTGCCGAGGTCAGTGCGTGCTGTGCGCACCGCGGCGCGAATATTGTCGATATCTCGCAAAGCGTTTTGAAGGAATATTTTGCCATGGTTATGGTTGCGCAGATTGACGCGCTGAGCATTCCGTTTGCACAGTTTGTAGATGAGCTGGCTGCGCTGGGCAAGGATAGAGGCCTTGCCATTTATACCATGCATGAAGATATTTTCAATACGATGCACCGTATTTGAGAAAGGATGAACCGGTACCAAAATGCTGAATACACAGGATATTCTTGAGACAATCAATATGATCCGGCAGGAAAATCTGGATATCCGCACCATCACCATGGGGATTTCTTTGCTGGACTGCGTCAGCGACGATGAAAACCGTCTGTGCGACAATGTATACGACAAGCTGACGCGCACCGCGGAGCATCTGGTGCAGACCGGAGAAGAACTGGAAAAGACATACGGCATTCCCATCGTGAACAAGCGCGTCTCCGTCACCCCTGCGGCGATTGTCGGGGGAAAGTTGTCCCCGGACGGTTTTGTGCACCTTGCAAAAACATTGGACCGCGCGGCGCAGACCCTGGGCGTGAATTTTATCGGCGGCTTCAGCGCGCTGGTGGAAAAGGGCGCGACCCCCTCCGATCAGAATCTGATCGCGGCAATCCCGCAGGCGCTGAGTGAAACAGACCGGGTCTGCTCGTCGGTCAATGTTGCCTCCACAAAGGCGGGCATCAATATGGACGCGGTTGCGCAGATGGGTCATGTGATCAAGGAATGTGCGCGTCTGACGGCAGACAGAGAGTCTGTCGCCTGTTCAAAACTGGTGGTGTTTGCAAACGCTCCGCAGGATAATCCCTTTATGGCGGGCGCTTTTCACGGCGTCGGAGAGGGCGACTGCGTGATCAATGTCGGCGTTTCCGGTCCGGGGGTTGTGGCGGATGCAATCAAGCGGGCGGGCGCGTGCGATTTTTCCGCCCTTGCGGATACGGTGAAAAAGACGGCGTTCAAGATCACGCGCGTCGGTCAGCTCATCGCCTATGAAGCGGCGAAGCGCCTCGGCGTGCCCTACGGCATTGTGGATTTGTCCTTGGCGCCCACGCCCGCGGTGGGCGACTCTGTCGCGCATGTGCTGGAAAATATGGGACTGGAAATCTGCGGCTGCCACGGAACGACCGCAGCATTGGCTTTGCTCAACGACGCGGTGAAAAAAGGCGGCGTGATGGCGACAAGCCATGTGGGGGGACTGTCCGGCGCGTTTATTCCCGTGTCGGAGGACGCGGGCATGATCCACGCGGTTGAGGTGGGCTCGCTGTCTATTGAAAAGCTGGAGGCGATGACCGCTGTTTGTTCGGTGGGGCTGGATATGCTGGCGGTACCGGGAGATACGGCGGAAGAGGTGATCTGCGGGATCATCGCCGATGAAATTTCTATCGGCGTTGCCAACACCAAGACCACCGCTGTCCGCATTATCCCTGCGGCAGGGAAAAAAGCGGGAGATCAGGTGAATTACGGCGGCCTGTTCGGATATGCGCCCGTTATGGCGATCAACACGGCGTCTCCGGCGGCATTCATCCGCCGCGGCGGCAGAATTCCCGCGCCGATTCACTCTCTGAAAAACTGACGGCACACCATATATCGGGGCTGCCCACAAACTGCACACAGCCCGTTTGCTTGCCGTGCGCGGGCGTGAGCGGGAAAGCGCATCACCTCAAACAGCGGCCCTTTACCCAAAGTCGGGCGGCGGGCAACGCCGTCTGCTGCCGTTTGCACGCGGCGG
>DBGFNI010000006.1:0-14285 GCA_048527645.1 Eubacteriales bacterium
CCTCGCTGCCGGTTTCTTCATCCTGCTCCTCCACCGCCATCTGCCCGAGGGTGACGGCGTCATCGATGGATTGGAGCAAGCCCTCATATTCGCCGATTTTATTTTGCAGCTGTTTCAGTTTTTGCAGGATTTTGCCGGAGTTTTCCTGATCGGACCAAAAATCCGGCGCGGTCGTCAGCGCCTCTGTCTCCGCCGCGTCCTGCCGCAGCTTTTCAATATTCAGCGTTTTTCCCAGCTCTTTTGCGCCGTCTGTCAAGGCGCCGTTGAGCCGGATCAGCGCTTCTTCCAACTGGATAATCAAATGCAATTCCCCTTTGTGTCGTTATTATATATCATTCCACTACAATTATATCATAAAAATCGTTTTTGTAAACAGAATTTTGGTAAATTTTCGGATATTTTACAAATCTGCATCCGTGTCAAGTCCGCTCACGTCATGCAACTGCAAATATTCCTCCTGCTTTGCGGGATGAATGTTGCCGCGCAGCGTCAGATTTTCCGTGGATTTTGCGAAGATGCCGCGGTATTCTGTAAACAGATTGTCCGTGATCGCGATATTAGAATGAACCGCCCCCCCGTGCTTGCGGTTTTCCGGGCAGATCTCAATGTAATATGCGCCGCACCGATCAAAGCAGTTTCGGCGGATCGTCACATCCCGCACGCAGCCGCTCTCATACCACTTGCCCGCATCATCGGATATCAGAATATGATCGTCCGTCACATCGGAGAACAGATTGTCTTCCACCACGACCTTTCCCCGCGTGGTGATCAGCATCCCGCGCGTAACAATACGCGTCATCGTATTCCGCGCAAAGTAAAGATCCGGACACATGGTGGCGTCCTCAACGGCAAACTGCGCCCGTGCGCCCGCCGTGCTGTCAACTAGCACCGTGATATGGCGCTCATCTGTCAATTCTGCCTGCATCACATTTGCCTCTCCGACGCAAAGCAGCGTTTCAGGATCCACATATTCGATGCGGTCGCCCGTATGGATGGGAAGAAAACCGCAGGTTTCGTTGTGGGGAAAAACAAGCACCAGACGGTTTTTCTCGATCTGTTCGATCAGAAAGTGAACCCCATGGACATTGATCACATCGTCCCCCGCGCCACAAAAATAGTTGTCCGTGACTGTCATCTGTCCCTTACACATACACATCTGAATAAAATCGGCGCAGGATGCCGTCTTCAGCACGCCGTCCTCCTCCGGCGCAAAGGTACAGCCGCAGACCGAAATATTTTCCGAATCCTGCGCCACAACTGCCAACGCAAAATTGAAATGCTGTGCGATGCCGCGCAGCGTCACATTGCTGCTGCCGTCAATGAATATGCCGTTATAGCGGCGTTTGCAGTTGTACACGCCGTAGTGCTCTCCCACGTTGAAAGCCTCTGTGTCGGGATAAGAAACGCGAAAAAGGTGATCCTCCAGCTCCGTGATGTCCGTCGCAAAGCGAAAGGGTTGGTGCGTTCTGGTATAGTGGGCTTCCGCTCCGTCACGGTACATATGGGCGCAGTCCCACCCCGCCGGGGCTGCCAAAATGGGCGAGCGATAGCCGTAACCGACATAATCAAAATTGCCGTCCGCACGCTTTTCATAGCGGCTTTGCGCGTCCAGGCGATAATCCACCGTGTGCGCTGTCTTATCCACAACGGTGAACTCATGAAAATCCGGGTTGTCATGCGTGATGGCAATCCCGTCGATCACAAGGTCCCGGCAGTGCAGCACCGCCGCGTTGGTCAGCTTGCCGTGCATCACAAAGCGCGCGCCTTTTCCGAGTAGCGTCACGCGGTTGAGGTTTTCCAGACAAAGACCGACCGGGATCACATGAGGCGGAAGTGCCCCCTCCGGATCCTCGGCGCCGACCGTGTTTGTGATGCGCAGCGTCTTTTTCGGGCAGTCCTTCGCGTCCAGATGATAGGTACCCGGGTCGATTACAACCGTAACAGGCTCCTGCGCCTGCGCAAGGGAGGCAAACAGCTGATTCAATTCCCGCGCGACCCAGCCGCCGGGTATCACGCCGTGATCTTTTGCAAAAATAATCATGTTTTTTCCTTTCCAAATGTCTGAGATAAAACGAAAAGCGATTACCGGCACATAATTGCGCCGCGGATAACAAAGCACCTCTCACTGCACTTTTTTCGTCACAAAACACCGCACGATGCAAAATACGTCGCTCACAACTTCTGATCCGACAACGTTTCATGCGGTGCACGGACGAACTACGGTGCATCACGATAGCGCAGAAGTGGTTATTTACATATTCTGTAATATACCGCATATCCAAAAGGAGGTATTGCAAATGAAATTGGAAAAACCGTTGTTTTCCGGTTGCGGCACGGCGCTGATCACGCCCTTTTCCGGTGGGATCGTGGATTATCCCGCCATGGGTGAGCTGATCGACTGGCAGATCGCCAGCGGCGTCGACGCGCTCATCATTGCCGGCACCACCGGAGAAGCACCCACGCTGACCGAAGCGGAAAAAATGGCGGTGATGAAGTACGCAATCGAAAAAACGGCGGGACGCGTGCCGGTGATTGTCGGTACCGGCTCAAATAATACGTCCTATGCCGTTCGTCTTTCAAAATACGCACAGAGCATCGGTGCCGACGGCATCCTCGTGATCACCCCGTACTATAACAAAACCTCGCAGGCGGGAATCGTCGCGCATTTCACAGCCATCGCCGATGCAACGCAGCTCCCGTTGCTGATTTATCACATTCCGTCCCGTACATCCATGAAAATCGAAATCCCGACCTTCGTTACCCTCTCGCACCACCCAAGAATCGTCGGCGTGAAAGAAGCCGGAAACGACCATGCATATCTGGTGACGCTGTTTGAGCAGTGCGGTCACATGCTGGATATTTACACCGGGAACGACGAGCTGACATACAGCACGCTCGCGCTCGGCGGAAAAGGCGTCATATCCGCGGCGTCAAATGTCATTCCGAAAGAGATGAGCGACATCTGCCGCATGTGGTATGCGGGTCAGACGCAGCAGGCGCGGCGTCAGCAACAGAATTTGCTGCCGATGATCCGCACGCTGTTTTCCGAAGTGAATCCCATCCCGGTCAAAGAGGCGCTGTATCAAATGAACATGATACGGCGGGAATACCGCCTGCCGCTCTTCCCCATGGATGAGGAGGGCGTGCAGCGCGTCCGTGCACAG
Organism: Eubacteriales bacterium; assembly: GCA_048527645.1. Classification (GTDB taxonomy): domain Bacteria; phylum Bacillota; class Clostridia; order Oscillospirales; family CAG-272; genus HGM12669. The sequence goes on from DBGFNI010000006.1 coordinate 3,165, forward strand.
CTGCGCCAATACCGTCTGCTGCCGGAATATCCGTAAGGTCAAGCGCTGAGAAATCCGCTCATGCCGCACGCAGCTTCGGAAATATGATCCAAAGCAAAACGGCACAAAGCCACTGTGCCGCGCCAAGCGCGATCATATACAAGGGGAAATAAGTCCATGTGTCGGCAATCTCAAAGGCGCCGCGGGTCAGGCTGAAGAGCGTCGCGGTGGCTACGCCCGCGTTCATCAGATTAAAGCAAAGTCTGCCGGGACGCGGGATCTTCCGCGCCGCCGCGCAAAGCACGCAGGGCAAAAAGCCGAATATGCCCGGCACGGCAAACGCCCATGTCATATACCGTGAGGTGACGCCGTGCCCGAAATGAGTATACACCACACCGAAAATCAGAACAAACAGCGTCACGCCGCAATACACCGCCGCGCTTTTGCGCATCCGGTCAGCAAAGAAGCCGCCCTTGCGGGAGGAGTGTTTCGATTCAATAGCCGATGTAAACAATGTCGCTCACTCCTCTCTCTTTATAGCCGTAATTGCCGTTGGTCGGGAGATTGATCACCTGCCCGCAAAACACCATGGTCGCCGAGCCGCCGCCGTCCATGTTGTAGCCGTCGACGCATCCGAGCTCCTGCATAAAGCCCGCTAACTGATACAGGGACAGCCCCGCGCTGTAACCGCATCGTCCGCCCTCTGTCTTCACCTGCGCCGGATCTGTCACAAACGGCTGTGCGAGCGGCTGCAATTCTCCCGTGACAGCATCGACCGTTGCCGTGCGTCCGTCGCTGGTCACAAAGCAGTAGTGCAGCCAGCCGTCCTCATCCGTTTCATACCTGCCGATACAGGTGCGGGGGTTGGATGCCTTGCACCGTGCAACCTCTGTGGTCTCCCCCGTGACAACCTCCCCGCCCCACAAAAGCGTGGGACCGAAGCCGAAAATCTGCCAGGACTGCTGCCACTTCTCCATCTCACCGCGCACTTCCTCAATGCGCGTGAACGACCCATCGTAGCCGATTACCAGATCCTCATACAGATCATCCGTGCGGGCGCTGTCGCGGTAGCTGATCCCGTTGCGCAGCACAAAGCTTTCGTCATGATAGCCGAAATAGTCGCCGTTGATCGCGAGAATAGCCTGATGCCGCTGTGCGATATCCGAGGTGTTTTCCGTGATGTGAACACCGAAGGTATTTTCCGCAAAACCCGCTTTAAGATACTTGACGTCGCGCACGCGGATGTCCGCCACATAAATATCTGTGTGCAGTCTGCGGTACTGGTCAATCCGAATTTCAATGTTTTCATCGCGGTAACCCCGCGCGGTATAGGTCAGCCCCGTGTCGTCATCCGAATCAACCGGGATATTTTCCTGCTCCCAGTAGCCGTAGCCGTTTTCGTCCAGTCCGTCCTGCGGCCCTGTCTTGGTCAAAAATGTCTCGCTCGCATCAACCGGTCCGTTGTATTCCACCTTGACCGTTCCGTGCGGCAAAATGAATTCCACCATTGCCGAACTCAAAACGGTCAGCACCAATATTAGCGCGTAGACGCATGCGAAGCGGTAGGGCTTTTTCAAGAAAGATATCACTTTATTCATAGCTTGGGAATTACTGTTCTCCTTCGGCGGCGATTCTCTGCACAGCAGCGTCGTGCTCTTCCTTGGTAGTGGAAAACACGCTGTGCCCGTCGTTGTCCGCAACAAAATAATAGTATTCTACGGTTACCATCTGCCCGTCCTTTTCAATCTGATTGGTCGGATACAGTGCATATCGGATCGCATCCAAACCGGGATTGCAGATAGCACCGGGGGGCAGACCCGGATATACATATGTGTTATACTGATTTGTAGACGCCAGCTGTTCTCTGGTCAGCTTCTCCGTTCGGTTGCCAACGGCGTAGCGCGTCGTCGCGTCGCTTTCAAGCTTCGGGAAGATGTCGCTGTGGTTCAAACGGTTGTGGAACACCTGAGAGACCAGACCGTATTCCTCCGAATACTTCGCCTCCGCCTGAATCATCGAAGCGAGGGTGATCACCTGATCCATGGTCATGCCGCTTTCCTTTGCCACATCATAATATTCGTCCGTCAGCTTGGACTGCGTGTTGAGCAGCATTTTATAAATCACCGTAATCTCGTTGGAATCCTGATAAATGTAATACGTGTCAGGGAATAGATATCCCTCCAAACGATATTTGCGATTCGGATTATCCGGCAGTTCCCGGAGAAAACGGAATTCCTCCGTGTTGTATTCATAATCGTTGATCGCTGACAGATATCCCTCGCGGGTACCGACGCCCTTCTCCTCCACTAAGTATTCGATGATTTCATCAACATCATACCCTTCCGGGATGGTGATCACAACCTGCTGGCGGCTGGAAATTTTATAATTGTTGAAGGTCTGGATAAACTCATTGTAATTGAGCTGCGCCGTCACATCGTATGAGCCGGGACACGGCTCAAAGGTGACATCCTTGATCTTGCAGTACAAGCGGAAGAGCGTGGGATATTTGATCAGATTATTCTCCCGCAGCATCTGGCTGACATCGCCGATATCCATATCCGGCGTGATCTCAACCGTTACCTCAGCGTCATCCTTGACAAACGCAAACACGTCGTTGGCGGCAGCAATGATCATCCATGCAGCAAAAGCAGAAACCACCAGTACGCACACAATATAAATCACCGCGCGAATCAGGCTATGCAAAACTGGGTCGTCCCCGATGGTGCGCTCCGTTTTGCTGCGTTTTTTCTTTTTCCGGCGTTTGTCCGCCGTGTGCTTTTCCGGCGCGGCGGGTGTGGCGGCGCTGCGGCGGACAGGCTCTGCTTTACCGAGCGCGTCGCCTTCGCCAGCCCCATCAGAGGCGGCGCCTGCGGCTGGGTTGGTGTTCAACGTCGGGATCGGCTGCGTCGGCTGCTGCACATAGCCATCCGAAGCATCCGGGTGCGCTTCTGTGCGAACGGCATTCTGCGGCCTCTGCGGCGTGTGCTGCGGCTTGCCGCTCCCCCATGCGCTCCCGGCGTCACGATCCGCGCCGGTTGTCTTGGGTCGATGGGGCGCCTGCTCCTTGATTTGGGAAAAAGACAGAGAAGAAAAGCCGTCCGTTTCGGTATGATTCCCGTTTTGCGAATCGGAACGATTGGAATGTTGGTCCATTGCGATCTCCTTTTCAAATTTTTCCTAACGAAATTTACCTATCCTTACAACTGTATCAAAAATGAAGCTGCGGCATATACCGCGATGCAAATCAGCATTGCCGGATGAACAAAACGGGAAACGAGAACACGCCACCCGCTCTGACGGTTCTGTGGCGCACTGCTTTGCTCCGGCAGCTCATCCTCCCCCGCGGCAAGCGCGATCCGCTCTGCTTCTCCCGCAAGCAAAGCGCCGAACAAAAGCAGCAGCGCGACAGAAACAAAGACAAAGAACACCATGCCGTCCGGCTTGCCGACAAATGACCAGATATAGCGCTCCAGACCGATTTGATACAGACAGTATACAAAATGTACGATCATCGCACCGAAAACAGAGTCGGTCACGCATACCACAAAGGCAAGAATCAGACCGTACAGAAAATGCACCAGCGCATCCCCTGCGGAAAACTGCGTCAGCGCGAACAGAAACGCACTGCACACAACAGCTGTCACCTTGCCGTATTTTTCATAATACGCAAACACCACACTGCGGTAATAAAAGCACTGCACCACCGCGGGGATCAAAGCGAAAATCAGAATCGTGTAGGCGCTGTCAAGCGGATCAAAGCCGATAGTCGGCGTCGGAATCCCCCACAACACTCTCGTGTTGGGCAAATAGCCTGCCACGGTCTGCAAAAGCAGCTTGAGCACCGTCAGCGCACAAACGGTAAAGCCGGAGACAAACAGCACAAACACAGCCTTTTCTGCGCCGAACAGGCGCAGATGCATCCGTTTGTAATAAGACGGCGGCTGCAGTTTCACAAAAAAGATCGCCGGCAAAACAAACGCCATCAGCTCTAAAATCAAAACCAGCAGAAAGGAGGTTCCGCCTCCCTGTGCAACCGGGTCAATATCCAAAAAATATCCGACTGTCAGCACACCGACGGTGTAAAGCTGTAAAACCGGCGGCGTAATATACCGCAGTTTGCTCTTTTTTTGCCGTACCCGGTCAGGCGCGGTGCGCGGCAACGCGGTTTGTTGTTTTTCCAACTGACATACTCCTCATTCAACGATAAGATGGTTCTCTCTCATGCAAGAAAAATGGATCGTTTGATTTCCTCCGCCGTCGACTCACTGCAAAGCAGCTGCGTCAGCGTCAAGCCGAAGGAATACGCCGCGCCCATTGCCTTAGCTGTGATCACCGTTTCGTCTACAACCACGTTTTTCTGCGAAATCTGCGCACCCTTCAAATATTTTTCAAAGCCGGGATAACAGACGGCAACGCGGCCCTCCAGAATTCCCATTTCACCCAATATCATCGGCGCGGCGCAGATTGCCGCGACATAGCGCCCGTTTTCATAGGCATAGCTTACCGCATTTTTCACTTCCCTGCTTTGTGCAAGATTGCTTGCGCCGGGCATTCCGCCGGGCAATATCACCATTTCCAGATCACGATCCAATACAATCTGTTCCGCTGTGATGTCGCTCTGCACGACAACCCCGTGGGCGCCGCGCACGGATTTCCCCGTCACGCCGACGGTCTGCACCGTGATGCCGGCGCGCCGCAGCAGATCCAGAGGGCATAGCGCCTCTACCTCTTCAAAGCCGTCTGCCAAAAACAGATAAACCATTTTTCTCATCTTCCTTTCCCAAAACACGGCTCATGAGCCGCTCTGACAATTCATGATAGCCGGGCACTCCCGCCCGTTCCGCGCGGAGATTCAAAAGCATCGCCGTCCGCTCTTTGCGTTCCGCGACTTGCCGTAAATCACGATTATCCCTGCAAAGCCTGCTCCACCGCCGCAAGAACGCGCTGCGCAATTTGCGGAATCGGCAGCGGCTCACCGCCATCGCAGCAGCAAATGCGCGTCCAGCCCATATGCTCCGCGGCAAACAGCGCCGCTTGATAGCTGTTTTCCAGATGTGTGCCGTCCGTCTCGTGAATGTCCTGTTTTCTCCCCGTTTCCTCCGAGCGGCTCTGCACCAAACGGCGGGAAACATCCGGCGTCATTTCCAGATACAGCACAAGATCCGGCCGCGGCAGGCACAGCCGGTCAAATTCAAATTCCCACAGCCAATCCAAAAACGCAAGCTTCTGTTCAGACGTGGCGTTATGCATTTTGGAAAGCTGATGCACGGCATTCGCCGTGGTATAGCGATTGGCAATCACAACCGTATCGGGTCGATCTAAAAATGACTTCCACTCACTTTGATAGGATATGTACCGGTCTACCGCAAAAAATGCAGAAGCCGCATACGGATTGGTGGCTGCAGGATCCTCACCCAATCCCCCGCTGAGATAAAACTCGACCGCGCGCGCACCGGGCGTGCCGTAACGGGGAAAGGACACCTGCATGACGGGCAATCCTTTTTCGCACAGTGCGCGATACAGCAGATCCGCCTGTGTCCCTTTTCCCGAGCCGTCAAGCCCCTCGATCACAATCAGTTTTCCCATGGCAGTTCCTCCCCGTCTGTCGGTGTCCCGCCTTCCGCGTCGCTCAGACTATCCTTTTCGTCTGTGAAAGCGGCGCCTTCTACGCCGTTTTCCGATCCGCCGCCCATTTGGATTTGTTCCCACTGGGCGCGGGATATCAGGACGGTTCGCGGCTTTTGCCCCTCCGGTGCGGATACGATCCCGCGCTCCTGCATCGCGTCGAGAATTTTCGCCGCGCGGCCGTAGCCCAAGCTCAGCTTTCTTTGCAGCAGAGAGGTGGAAATCGTCCCGTTCTGCACGGCAAGATCAATCGCCTCCTTGAGTTTGGGATCGCCTGCGATCTCGCCCTCCAAGCCGTTCCCGGATGCGTCGGCGCCGGCCTTGCCCTTTTTGTTGCCGCACAGTTCCGCGGCACGGTTGATCAGTTTGACCACTTCTTCGTCATATTCAATCTCACCGGCATTCTTCTTTAAGAATCCGGTAATCTTTTCAATTTCCTTTTCACTGACAAACGCGCCCTGCACACGCAGGGGCTTTGTCATACCGACCGGCGCATAGAGCATATCGCCGCGCCCGATCAGTTTTTCCGCTCCCGCAATATCCAAAATCGTTCGCGAATCCACCTGAGAAGCCACGGTGAAGGCAATTCTGGAGGGAATGTTTGCCTTGATCAGACCGGTGATGACATCGACCGACGGCCGCTGCGTGCCGATGATCAGATGCATGCCGGCAGCACGCGCCTTCTGTGCCAGGCGGCAGATGGATTCCTCCACCTCCACCGGTGCCGTCATCATCAGATCTGCCAACTCGTCGATGATAATCACAATCTGACTCATCGGCTCTTTTTCAGGGTCATCGCGCGTGATGGCATTGTATGCGGCGATGTCGCGCACGCCGACGCCTTCGATCTGCTCAAAGCGGCGCTCCATTTCGCTCACTGCCCAGTGCAGCGATCCGGCTGCCTTTTTCGGATCGGACACCACGGGAACCATCAAATGCGGAATGCCGTTGTATATATTCAGCTCGACCTTTTTCGGGTCAATCAGGATCAGCTTTACCTCGTCCGGCGTCGCCTTGTACAATATACTGACGATCAGCGAATTGATGCATACCGACTTACCCATACCGGTTGCGCCGGCGATGAGCAGATGCGGCATCTTTGCAATATCCAGATAGACCGGCGCGCCGGCTACATCCATCCCGAGGCAGGTGGTCAGCTTGCTCTTCGCCGCGGTGAAGGCTTCTTTTTCCATCAGATCGCGCACATACACCGTGGAAACCGTCTTGTTGGGAACCTCGATCCCCACCGCTGCCTTGCCGGGAATCGGCGACTCGATGCGTACACCGGTGGTCGCGAGTGACAAAGCAATATCGTCAACCAGATTGGAGATTGAGCGAACCCGCGTTCCCGCCTCCGGCGCCAGCTCATACCGCGTGATAGTCGGTCCGCGGGAAATATTGATGATTTTGGTATTGACGCGGAAGCTGCGCAGAGTCGCAACCAGCTTGTCTGCGTTTTCCTGCACCTCCGAATCGCCGTCCAGCGTCAGCTGCTCCGTTTCCTGATGTAAAAATGACATCGGCGGAAAAGCATATGCCGCGGGCAATTGCTCTTCGGCGTTTTCAGTCAGATCGGAAACCTGCACCGCAAGACCGTCGCCGGCGTCCGTACCGTCCTTCTCCGCTTTATTTTCCTTGGCTTTTTTCGGATTGCCCAATATGTCATCCAGGTTCCATTTGTTTTCCTGCGCCGATTCGCCGCCGACGGCTTCCGGCGCGAGCACTGTCGTATCGTCCTGCTGCAGGACCTCTTGCGCACCCGGCTGCTGCGCTTGCTCCTGCACGGCGGAGGCGGACTGCACATCGTTTTCCTCCCCGGCGTAAATATTCCGGTCGATGTCCGCTGTGCGGCGGTTTAGCCGCTCTTCGCGCACTTCTCTCTTCATCTGCTGCTTTTCCTGACGGCGCCGCCGGTGATCCGCCTGCATCTGCGCCATCTGTTCCGCCCGCTGCCTACGGATGTCCTCATCCCGCTTCGCATTTTCCTCCACGCGGCTTTCATGCTTGTCCCGCCCGCTGACAAATGCGTAATGCAGATCGCCGATCAGCTTCAACGGTGTGGTTCCGCAATAAAACAAGCCGCACAAGCCGATCACCAGCACGCAGATAATCCACGCGCCGGCAACACCGAAATTGAGGAGAAGCGAGGCGAGAATCCCGCCGATCACGCCGCCTGTCGTATGCGAAACACCGAGTGCGTACAGCTGCTGAACCGTCAGATTTCCCGCGCCGAACTGTTCGCGTCGGATCACATGCATCAGCGCGGCGAAGAAAAAGAGAACCGCCAATCCGAAAATCGCTTTGAGCCCCAACGCATGGTTTTCTTTATCACTGGAAAAAAAGATACCCTGCAGCACCAACAGCAAAGGAAGAACATAGTATCCCCCACCGAGCAGCCCCAGCATCCATTCTCGGATGCAAGCGCCGACCACGCCGGTCCATTCTCCATGAAGCATTGTCAGCAGTAAAAACAGTGCGAGCGCAAACAATACGGCAGGCACCAAAACAAAAGCCGCGCCGGAGGCGTTTGACGACTTCCGATTCTGCTTTTTCCGATTTTTGCCGCTTTTCCCCCCGCCGCTTTTCCGGGCAGTATGCTTTGAGGCCACGTTTGTCTCTCCTTATCGGTTATTTTCTGAAATTTCTGAAATATCTTTATATCGTTCTATTTATCATATCACAAATCACAGTATTTTGCAATTGCTTTACGGAATTTTCCGATACAAGCTCATGCTGTTACCCTGCACCGTCTCATTCGTGCTCTCTTCGTCATGCAGACATGCTTTGAGACAGCACTCCTGCATCGCGTTGGACGAGATCACCGCGCCGGTGCAGCCCTGTGTCACAATACCATAATCCGGCGAATATACACCCACATCCCCGTCATCCCTGCCATACCGGAAGGAATTGCCCGTGATGCACGCGTTGTGACAATGGATCAGACGGATATGGCAGCTGTCTAGCGGATCGTCAAAGCGTCCCGTGTGCGGCGGCTTTCCGTTGCGGCGGAAGAGATTTGTGCCGAGCACCGGGCAATAATAAACACCATCCGGGGAGCCGAGCCGCAGCCCCGCGCCGAGATTGCGGTCAAAGAAATTGCCGGTGGCGCAGAAGCTCTCTCCGGCAGGCAATATCACTCCGCCTGCCCCGTTCCATTCCACGCGGTTGGCGTGAAAGGTCACAGCACTGCACCACTTGCCGCCCAGCATTCCGCATCTGCCGTTTGCCGAGAGCCAATTGTCGTTGATAAAGCCGTCCCATCCGTCAACAAACAGACCCGCACCGCCGTTGCGGCAAAGATAACTTGACCGCAGCGTGAAGCACCACACATGGTGCAAATGTACACCGTCCCCGGAAAAGCCGGAAACGCAGCACCGGTCAATGACCGGCGTGTCCTCTCTGCCGCCGCCGTTGTAATCATCCCAGGAAAGAAAAACACCGTGGATTTCGCTGCCAAGCCCCTTCCCTTCCAGGCACAGCCGCTCCAGCCGCACGCCCTGCGCCCCGGTAATGTCAAGAAGACAGGAGGCGTGCGCATCGTTAAGCGTCAGCACGCTGCCGCCCGGCGCGCCGTAGCTCCATGCGGCGTTGCCGCATATGGTGATCCCCGCCCGGACACACAAACGGCCGGTCAAATAATTTCCCGGTGCTATGCTGACCACGCCGCCGCATGCGCCGGCAAGATCCATCGCCTTTTGTATCACGGCGGTACAGTCGGTTTTCCCGTCACCCACCGCGCCCATTTCACAAATATCAAAGATGCGTCGGCTATCCGTCATGGTTTTTTTCCCTTTCAGTTGTTGACACCGTGGTGAACCGGCTGTGTTGCAGCGCTGAGCGGCAAGAAAACATATCCCTGCGCCTTGGCGCGGTCGATGATGCTTTGCAACGCTTCCGCAGTGGTCGTTTTCGCATTGGTATCGTGCATCAGCACAATGTTCTCCCTACCCTGCCGCAGACCACTCATCACATTCTGAATGATTTTGTTGCGATCCTGCGTATTGGCCGATGCGTCAGTGCTGTCAATGTTCCAGTCAAAATAAGAAAAGCCCTCCTTCTCCACGCGCCCCACCAGACGCGACATGATCCCGTCGCTGTAGCGTGCGCTGATCGTATTGGAGCTGCCGCCCGGGAAGCGCATCAGCGTCGTTTTGACGCCGGTAACATCAAAAATGCGCTGCTGCATCTGATATACATTCTGCATAAAGGCGTCTTCCGATGTGTAAATCGCGGAATAATCGTGCGAATATCCGTGGATGGCAACCGCATGTTCCTCATCCGCCATCCGCTTGACCAGCGGTGCAAGCGCGTCGCTGAAGTTACAAATGAAAAACGTAGCTTGAATGCCGTTTTTCTTTAAAATGTCGAGAACCTGCTCTGTCACAAAAGAAGAAGGACCGTCGTCAAAGGTCAGATAAATGCGGTTGGCACTGTTAGTCGGCGCGGGACAGACCTCGACCGTCCGCTCAGCCACCGCGGTGTTGCCCGCGCGGTCTTGCACTGTGTAGCAAACGGTATAGACGCCCGGCACACCGCAGTCAGGCATGCCGCTGACCGTCACCAACGCGCTCAAATCTCCGTCCGTTTCATCTGTGGCGCAAACCCCCGGATCCGAAAAAACATTTCCCGCTTCGATTTGGATATATTCCGCGCCGTTGAGCGCGATTTGCGGCGCAATCAGATCGGCAATGCGAACCGTGCGCTGTGCAGATGTCTCATTCCCCGACGAATCGCATACCGTATAGGTGAAAACCACGTTGTCGCCGTCAGATGTCTCACGCACCTGCACGCGCGCGGTGATATCCCCGTCAAAGTTGTCCACGGCGGAATAGCCGGGCTCCTGATACAACTCCCGCTTTCCGACAGACAGCTCCTTGTCGCCGTTCAGCGTCAGCACCGGCGGCGTTGTGTCCGCCACACGCACCATGCGCTTCAAATGATAGGTGCGCAGATGGTATTTCAAAGTGTATGACAGCTCATATGTACCGGGAATCTGCGAATCGACCTTGCCGGAAGTCTGACATTCCACGGCGATATTCTCCCCGTTTATTTGTGCACGGACACCCGGATCGGTATAAGGAGAAAAAACCTCGACTGTTTCGTCGGCGCCGCCCAGCAGCTGAAGCGTCGGTGTGCGGAAATAGCTGTACAGCGCCCATCCGCCGAACCCCAATGCCGCCAAAAGCACTACACTTGCCGCCACAATCACACCGATCACCGCAAGCCGCCTCTTGATGGGCATGTTGCGCAGCGCCTCCGTCATCGCGCCCGCTTTGCGTTTGCGCGTGCGGGACAGCGTTTTCTTCTCCTGATTATCCGTTTGTGTCTGTGCGTTGCTGCGCATTTCATTTTGCTGCTGACTGTCCATGCCAAGGCTCCTTTTTGAAACAGAGAAAAAACTCGGTGATATTCTTGATGACCCATTTTATCACAATTTCAATCAAAATGCAATCACTTTATCCGTACAGTATATGAATTGATTGTCATCTTGGCAGTGAAAATGTCAAAATAAACAAA
>DBGFNI010000007.1:0-30268 GCA_048527645.1 Eubacteriales bacterium
TATTTTGAAACAGGAAATTATAAATAAAAAATCGTTTTTCGTGGCTACTCTGCACAGGCTGCTATTAAAGAAAGCAGGAATTAAACGAAACTTGATTTGGGGCAAAACCAGATTGTAAAACCACAATAGAAAAATTGACCTTGTAGAGTAAAATCTGCAAGGTCTTTTTTTTGCTGACAATCAAACCGGGATTTGATTTTCATTCCGTTTTTGTGAAAAAGAAAAGTGCAATACCCAAAAAATGGTATTGCGTTTTGCCCTGAAACGCCGTGGTTTGGTGCAACATCCAACAAACCGTAACAAAAATCTTGCAATCCGCGCAGTTTTTCGCTTCTGCCGAGTATTCTGACGTCTGTTATTCAAAGAGTCGTACAGATTGTCCGATCCATACTCTTTTTTATCTATTGACAATTGCCCTAATTTAGAATATAATAAAAAATAGCATTAAACCATCGCAAACATAGCGATGCGCTGAAGAGAATCAAATATCTGAAAATACGGAGCGCAACATGCGGGGTGAGCACAGCGGCGTATAAAGCCGTTGCATCTTCACAGGCAATTCCGCGCAGACGGATGCCGCACAGGTGGCATACACGGGCATGAACCAATACACAAAACAGGACGAATGCCTTGTTTCACGATTAAGATTCTACTGCAAAGGAAGGGACAACAAATGGAAGAATACTTCGACCCGGAAATGGAAATCATCGAGTTTGATGCTGCGGATATCATCACAGCCAGCGGCGGAATCAGTACCGGTACCACCGGTGGCGGCTGGGATCCCGATGGTGGCTTCGGCTGGGAAGAAGAAGAGGAAGAGCCGTGGTAAACGAAACTTTCCCCGAACAAACTGAAAGCAGGCATCTCCGACCGCCTGCTGAATAAACACATCCCGTTCCGGAAAGGACGATTTGTCATTGAAGCTGAAAGATAATTTTGTCACGCAGCAGATAGACGGCGCGCAGATCATGGTGGCCGCCGGCGGCGATTTTGCCGGCATGGTGCGCAGCAACGCGACGGCAGCGTTCATTATTGACTGCTTAAAAACGGATACCACCCCTGAGGTCATTCTGGATGCCATGTGCCGCAAATACGATGCGCCCCGGGAGGTTATGGCTGTCGGCGTGAACAAAGTGCTGGACAATCTGCGCAGAATCGGCGCCCTGGATGAGTAAATACGGCTTTTAGGAGGAAATTCAGCGCAGAGGCAATTCGCATTACCCAAATAAGGACAACAGGCATACCATAAACAGAATAACGCTGGGATAACCATTAAGGATGACACAGATGAACGGATTGGACAAAACCGCGGAACATTTGATCAGCTTGATTTCCTGCGCGTTGCGCAGAACAGAGGTAAAAGCTGCGTTCCTGGATGGAATCGATCTTGCCGCCCTTTTTCCTCTCGCGCAAAAACATTCCGTGGCGGCTATGGTTTGCATGGCATTGGAAAAAACGGATGTATTTGAACAGGCTGACCCCGCCGTGAAAAAGCAATGGCTGAATGCGAAAAACAACGCAATCAGGAAAAATATACTGCTGGATATGGACCGCCAAATTCTGATGGATGAAATGGAAAAGGCGGGAATCTGGCATATGCCCCTGAAGGGAAGCATCCTGAAGGACTGGTACCCGCTATGCGGAATGCGGGAAATGTCCGACATTGATATTCTCTTCGACGAAACCAAGCGGGATCAGGTAAAGGACATTTTCCTGCGGCATGATTATTCCGTGTACGCGTTTGGCGAGAGCAACCACGATGAGTATATCAAGCTACCGGTTTATCATTTTGAAATGCACACATCCCTTCTTGACGAGCATGATGCTAAAGAACTTGCCGCGAAGTATCAGGGAATCACGCAAAAACTCCTCCCGGACGAGAACAAGAAGTACTGTCTTCATTTCACCCCGGAGGACTTTTATGTTTTTGCGCTCATACATGCTTATAAGCATTATAGTCACAGCGGCACCGGCGTCCGTACACTGGCTGACATCTATGTGATGAACCGCACAATCGGGCCGTCAATGGATTGGGACTATGTGAAAAAGGAAATGAAATCCCTCGGCATAGAAGCCTTTGAAAAGAACAGCCAAGCGCTGGCTGAAAAAATCTTTTGCGATACGCCGGTATCGCAAATCAAGCTGACGGAAGAAGAACGGATGATGCTGCAATACTGCATGAATGCCGGAACATTCGGCTCTTTTGAAAGCCGCATCAACGGTTCCCTGCGTTCCATGCAGACAAATACAAAACCGATTACAGGCTTTACAAAGATTCGGTACTGCTTGACAAGACTGTTTCCCGGACCGGAACGGTGCAAAAACTGTTATCCCTTTATCTATCGGCACCCCTATCTGCTGCCCTTCTTTTGGGTATGGAGATTTATCAAAAAGATTCCCATGAGCAAAGAGATCATACAGAAGGAGATTTCGGCAATCAAATCCTCCAAATAATAGAACGGACAGCGATTTTGCCCAAAGATAAAGAAAACCGCAATTAAAAATTTGACCTTGCAAAAGCAATTTTGCAAAGTCTTTTTGCACGAAATTCTGTTCAAAGAAAACTGCCCTTGCGCGCGCTGCGGCAATCTGTTAAGACGTTTTTTCGTACTTGACAAATCAGGATACATATATTATAATACAAGCACCATAAAGAGTGATGCGAGGGACTGACCCTGTGACCATCCGGCAACCTGCCCGGCGGCAAGGTGCCAAAGTCAGACCGATGGCGTGACAAAGATGGAATTGTAATCACATCCGTCGGTAACGATGGGTGTGATTTTTTCTTTTCCCGCTCCCTTTATGGAATAACGCGTAAAGGGGGTGAATATGTTGCGTATCAAATCATTGCTCGCCGCGTACACCGGCAGAATCTATATCTATCTTGCGGACGAAAAAACCGGAAAGCAATTCTTGCAGGATGCGGAAAACGAGGGCTTTTCATTTTGTGACGGCGTGAAGCCGACGCAAAGAAAGGCAGACAGCCTTTTTGCCATCAACGAGGATATGACGATAAACTACGTGGGTTTTGTCGGTCGTATGGCATATCAGGCAACAGACAAGATCGGCAATCAACCGCTGATCAAGATTGACTATCGAGACATTTTGAATCGGGAAGAATGAAAAAGAATCCGCGAAAAAAATTGAAATAGGCATTTTCCCTCCCTGCGGAGCGGAAAAATGCTGAAAAAAACAGTACCCGGAAGGCATTTTTGCCTTCCGGTTATCTGTACTTCCCGTATTCTGTCATTCTCGCCTTCCGTTTCGCCGCAACCCCGCAAAACCGATTCTGCCGGGCGCCCCTTGCGCTGCACACCGAAAAATATCCGTTCTGCCGTGCATGATCTTGACAAGACTGTCTTTTTGTGATATACTGTGTTCCCATTGCACAGCGGGATGCGTTTTGCATCGGTCAAGTGCTGTGCGGGGCTTTTTCAGATGAGGGAGTAGCAAGCGCACGCCGTGCGTAGCAAGTCAACATGCTGACCGAAAGGTCTGGCTTGCTTTGAATTGCGAGACTCATGTATCGCTGCGGTTCATGCATGATGTCTCTCGCCCTTTCATCAGATCGGTTTGACACAGGTATGGCATACAGCCGTACTTGTTTTTTTATGCAAATAAGGAAGGAAACAGGAATGGAAGTCTTTGTATTCATTTTCAACAGTGCCCTGCTCGGCGTCGGTCTTGCAATGGACGCCTTTTCCGTTTCGCTGGCGGACGGTCTGCATGAGCCGCATATGCGCCGCGGAAAAATGTGTGCCATCGCGGGGCTGTTTGCTTTTTTTCAGGCGCTGATGCCGCTGATCGGTTGGATTTGTATCCACACCGTGGTGCAATATTTTCAGTCCTTTGAAAAATGGATCCCCTGGATTGCGCTGGCGCTCTTGAGCTACATCGGCTCAAAAATGCTCTTTGAGGGCATTCACAGCAAGGGAGAGAGCGCAGACGCCGCCGTGACGGGGCCGGGTGCGCTGCTGGCACAGGGCATCGCCACCTCCATCGACGCCCTTTCCGTAGGCTTTGCAATCGCGGAGCATTCACTGCCGACGGCGCTTGCCGAGGTGTTCATCATCGCCGCCGTCACCTTTGTCATCTGCTTTGTCGGGCTGACCGTCGGCAAGACCGCGGGCACGCGTCTGTCCGGCCGCGCGGGCATATTCGGCGGCATCATCCTCATTGTCATCGGTCTGGAAATCTTTATCAGCAGCTTTTTCTGATATTTTTTCCGAAGCGCTGCATACAGCAAAGGAAAATCGTGAGAAACCCGCCCAAACAATTGACACATTGGCACAAAGTTGCTATAATATTTAGATAGAAACCAAAACAAGAACCGGATCCGGAAAGGAGTTTTCACACATGGAACAGAAGTGCAAGGTCGGAATCGTCGGTGCAACCGGCATGGTCGGTCAGCGGCTGATCACCCTTTTAAACAATCATCCCTATTTTGAGATCACCGCACTGATTGCAAGCGGACGCAGCGCGGGCAAGCGCTATGAGCAGACAGCGGGCGAGCGCTGGAAAATGACCGTCCCCATGCCCGACAGCGTCAAGAATATGACGGTCTATGACTCCGCGGACATCGACGCATGGAAGAACCTGGTGGACTTTGTGTTCTGCGCGGTCAATATGCCCAAGGAAGATACCAAAAAGCTGGAAGAGAGTTATGCGCGCGCAGAGATTCCCGTCGTTTCGTGCAATTCCGCTTTCCGCCGCACGCCCGACGTGCCCATGGTCATTCCGGAAATCAACGGCGACCATTTTTCGGTGATCGAGGCGCAAAAAAAGCGGCTGGGCACCAAGCGCGGCTTTATCGCCGTCAAGCCCAACTGCTCCATTCAGGCATATGTCCCCATGCTCTCCGCCCTGCTGCAATACGAGCCGTATGAGGTGGTTGTCACCACATACCAGGCAATTTCCGGCGCGGGAAAGACCTTCCGCGAATGGCCGGAGATGGTTGACAACATCATTCCCTTCATCAGCGGCGAAGAAGAAAAGAGCGAGCAGGAGCCGCTGCATATCTGGGGCACGCTGGAAAACGGCGTGGTCAAAGCGAAAACGGGCGTCACCATCACAACACAGTGCATCCGCGTTCCCGTCACGGACGGGCACACCGCGTGTGTCTTTGTCAAATTCCGTCATAAGCCGAGCAAGGAGCAGATTTTGCAGGCATGGAAGGACTATTCCGGCATGCCGCAAAAGCTGGGCGTTCCCTCTGCGCCTGCGCAGTTTATCACTTATTTTGAAGAAGACAACCGCCCGCAGGCAAAGCTTGACCGCGATCTGTACGGCGGTATGGGCGTTTCTGTCGGGCGTCTGCGCGAAGATACGCTGTATGACTACAAGTTTGTCGGCCTGGCGCACAACACCCTGCGCGGCGCGGCAGGGGGCGCCGTGCTGGAGGCAGAATGCCTGATGAAGCTGGGCTATTTTGACCGTACAGATGCATGAGCAATCTCCCCTCCGCATCGCCGTGATCGGCGGCGGCGCGGCGGGTATGATGGCGGCGGGAACCGCCGCTGAAAACGGCGGACACGTTGTGCTGTTTGAAAAGAACAGGGGACTTGGGAAAAAGCTGCTGATCACCGGCAAGGGCAGGTGCAACCTTTGCAACCAATGCGAAGCACGCGAATTTTTGTCACATGTCGTGCGCAATCCCCGGTTTCTGTACAGCGCGATTTTCACTTTTCCGCCCGAAAAAACGATACAGTTTTTTGAAGAAAACGGCTGCCCCTGCAAAACAGAACGCGGCAACCGTGTGTTTCCCGTCTCCGACCGCTCGCAGGACGTGCTGCTTGCGCTCACGCGCTATTTGGACAAAACCGGCGTGATCCTCCGGCACGACGCCGTCAGACAGATTCGCACCTGTGCAGACGGTTTTTCACTGCAAACGGCGCAGACCATGGAGATGTTTGACCGGGTCATTCTTGCCACCGGCGGCGCCTCCTACCCCGCCACGGGGTCAACCGGCGACGGGTACCGTTTTGCACAGGCGCTCGGGCACCGCGTCACCGACCGCTTTCCCTCTCTGGTTCCGCTGGAAACCGTCGAGGACGACTGCGCCAAGATGCAGGGACTGAGCCTGAAAAATACGGCACTCACCGTGGAAGATACCGAAAACAATAAAGTCGTATACCGGGACTTCGGCGAAATGCTCTTTACACACTTCGGCGTCAGCGGTCCTATGATTTTAAGCGCTTCGGCGCATCTGGATCGGCGGCGCATCAGCGCCTTTCGCCTGATTCTGGACCTGAAGTCGGCGCTGGACGAAAAAAAGCTGGATCAGCGTCTGCTATCCGACTTTGCCGCGGGTGCAAACCGGGATTTTGTCAACATTCTCCCCGCACTGCTCCCTGCAAAAATGATTCCCGTCTTTGTGCAGCGCGTCGGTATCGACCCGCACACCAAGGTGCATGATATCACCAAAGAACAGCGCAAACGCATTGTTTTTCTGCTGAAAAACTTTTCGCTGCATCTGCGCGCCTTCCGCCCCATCAAAGAGGCGATCGTCACCGCCGGCGGCGTTGATGTGAAAGAAATCGACCCCAAAACGATGCAGTCCCGTCTGGTAAAGGGGCTGTATTTTGCCGGAGAGGTGATCGACGTGGACGCGTACACCGGCGGCTTTAACCTTCAGATCGCATTCAGCACCGGGCATCTGGCAGGAGAATCGGCGGCAGAGCCGGCAGAATAACACATGGATTGGTTTATTGAAACAAACGGAAAGAGGTTGCACAAATATGCTGCAAATTGCCATCGACGGTCCCGGCGGCGCTGGGAAAAGTAGCATCGCAAGGCGCATTGCGAAGGATCTGGGATATCTGTATGTCGATACCGGCGCGCTGTACCGCGCGATCGGTCTGTATGCTGCGCGCCTGGGGCTGCAGCCCCACGACGCGGACAAAATCATCCCCCACTTACCCGACATGGACGTCTCGCTGGCGTATGACGCCGACGGCGTGCAGCAGGTGTATCTCAACGGGGAGAATGTCAGCGATGCCATCCGCGAAAACCGCATCTCCGCCTACGCCTCGGCAGTATCCGCCGTCGGCGCGGTGCGCAGCTTTTTGCTGCAAACACAGCGGGGTCTTGCACAAACCAACAACGTCATCATGGACGGCAGAGACATCGGAACGGTTATTTTGCCCGACGCACAGGTAAAAATTTTTCTCACGGCAGAGGATACGGTGCGGGCCAAGCGCCGCATGCTGGAGCTGGAGCAGAAGGGCGAGCATGTCGCCCTGGAGGAAATCTTAGAGCAGATCCGAAAGCGCGATCTGGCAGACAGCACACGAAAGATCGCACCGCTCAAGCCCGCGCCGGACGCTGTAACGCTGGATTGCACCGCGTTGGACTTTGAGCAGAGCGTCGCCGCGGTCAAGCGCATCATTGCCGAAAAGCTGGCAACCCCCGGCCCGTCCCGAAATGTACAGGAGAAGCGATGAAAAACTACAACGGTTTCAAAAAAACAATCGGTTGGCTGCTGCGCCTGATCTGGCGGATTGAAGTCATCGGTGAAGAAAATCAGCCGCAAACCGGCGGATATCTGCTCTGCTGCAACCACACCTCCATGGCAGACGTGATCCCCATGGCCATCGGCACGAAGCGAACCATCACCTTCATGGCAAAAGCGGAGGCACTGCGGGTGCCGGTTGTCGGCTCCTTTCTCAAGGCGCTGGGCGCCTTCCCCGTCAAGCGCGGCGCAGCCGATGTCAAGGCGCTGCGCACCGCGATGCAGATTTTGCAGGACGGGGGCGTTGTGGGCTTTTTCCCGCAGGGCACGCGCCATCCGGGAGAGGATCCCCGACAAACAAAGGTGCTCGGCGGCGCGGGCATGATGGCGTATCACACCAAATGCGCCGTCGTCCCCATGTGCCTGAAAACCAAAGCGAATCGCGTCAAGCCGTTTTGCAAAACACAGGTCATCTACGGCAAGCCCCTCTCGTATGAGGAACTGGGCTTTGAAAAAGGCGGCGGCGCCGAATTTCAGCGCGCCAGCGAACTGATTTTCGATCGGATCTGTTCCCTCAACGAAGGCGGGGCGGACGCGCCGCGCCGCGAAACGTAAAACACGGGAGGATCTATGAATATTATCAAAGCCAGCCACGCCGGCTTTTGCTTCGGTGTCAAGCGCGCCGTCGATACCGTTTTTTCGCTGATCGAAACGCACAAAGACGCACGCATTTATACGCTGGGCGACCTGATCCACAACCCGAAGATCATCGCCGATCTTGCCGCGCGTCAGGTGCATGCCGTCAGCGCAGACGAGCTGGATCGCCTGGAGGCGCAGGCCCGCGCGGGCACGCCGACGGTGATCGTGATTCGAACGCACGGCATCACGCACGATTTGGATCTGCGCCTGCACGCACTGGAAGCAGAGTGCCCGAACTTTACCGTAGTAGACTGCACCTGCCCCTTCGTGAAAAAGATTCACACCATCGCACAGGAACAGTCAAACGGTGCAGATGACACGGTGGGGCTGATTTTCGGTGACAAAAATCACCCGGAGGTGGCAGGAATCCGCAGCTGTTTTTCCTGTCCGACCTATGTGTTTGCAGACAGCGAAGAGTTGAAAGCCTTTCTGCAAACGCCGGAATTTGCAAAAATCGCGCAAAAACGGGTTATTTTTGTTTCACAAACAACACAAAAGTTGTCGGAATATAAAAAAAGTCAGGAAATTCTCAAAAAAGGCTGTACAAATCCGATAATTTTTGATACAATATGTAGTGTGACAGAGGACAGGCAACTGGAAACGGAAAAAATATCACGAGACGTGGACGTGATGCTTGTTATCGGAGGCAGGGGTTCTTCCAACACGCAGAAGCTGTTCGACATCAGCCGGCGCAACTGCGATGCAACCTGCTATGTAGAAAGCGTATCCGATGTTCCCGTTTCTCTGCTGCGCCCGGACATGACTCTGGGCATCACCGCCGGTGCGTCCACACCGTACGGTATCATTGAGGAGGTAATTAAAACAATGACTGAAGAAATCAAAAACGAAGAAAATTTTGCTCAGCTTTTGGACGAATCATTCAAAACTTTAAATACAGGAGACGTTGTTAAGGGTGTAATCACCTCGGTTTTTCAGAACGAGATCCACGTAGACATCGGCGGAAAAATGACCGGCATTC
The DNA here is from genome assembly GCA_048527645.1 of Eubacteriales bacterium. Lineage (GTDB taxonomy): Bacteria > Bacillota > Clostridia > Oscillospirales > CAG-272 > HGM12669. The sequence continues at coordinate 9,129 of DBGFNI010000007.1, forward strand.
TGCCCTTTTCCAACATCACCGATGACCCGTCCGTGGATATCCCCGCCACCTACAAGGTCGGCGACGAGATCGAGACCGTGGCAGTGAGAGTCAGCGACCTGGACGGCGTTGCAACACTTTCGAAAAAGAAAATCGACAATGCAAATAACTGGAAGAACATTGTCGACGCATACCAGAACGGCACCATTCTTGAGGGTCACGTGACGGACACGCTGGAAAAGGGCGTGATCGTCAATGTTGACGGCTCCCGCGTGTTTGTTCCCGCTTCTCACTCCGGCGTTCGCCGCGGCGGCGATCTGACCGAGCTGAAGGGCACCACGCAGCGCATCAAGATCATCGACATCAACGAGCAGCGCCGCCGTGCGGTCGGCTCTATCCGTGAGGTGCTCAAGGAAGAAAAAGCAGCAAAGGCCGCTGAATTCTGGGCAAGCATCGAAGTCGGCAAGGTATACGAGGGCGAGGTCAAGAGCTTCATGCCCTACGGCGCGTTCGTCGATCTGGGCGGCGTTGACGGTATGGTACATACCTCCGAGCTGTCCTGGTGCCACATCAAGCACCCCAGCGAGGTTGTCGCTCTGGGCGATGTGATCAAGGTGTATGTCAAAGACTTTGATCCGGAAAAGAAGCGTATTTCTCTGGGCTACAAGACCGAGGACACCAACCCCTGGAAGCTGTTCACCGAGCAGTACGGCAAGGGCGATGTCGTCACCGTGAAAATCGCGAACATGATGCCCTTCGGCGCTTTCGCGCAGATCATCCCCGGCGTGGACGGTCTGATCCACATCTCGCAGATTGCAGACAGACGGATCGCCACCCCCGCGGAGGTTCTTGAAAAGGGTCAGGAAATCGATGCGAAAATCATTGATATCGACTATGACAATCAGAAGGTCAGCCTTTCCATCCGCGCGCTGATCGAGGATGCAGCAGAAAATGCCGACGAAGCTGAGGACGCGATGCAGGATGCGGACGCAGAAACCGCAGCAGCACCGGCAGAGCAGGCAGAAGACGCTGCTGACACCGCCGCAGACGACACAACAGACGCAGAGTAATGAATTGACACAAAAAGGAATGTGGCTGAACCTGATGCCGCATTCCTTTTTCCTATTGCACAGGAGGAAAAACCATGTATACACCGAAAAGCAGCGCTATGCACCGTTCTTTTGCCGGCTTTTCCCGCCTTGGCGCATTTTTTTCCCGTCTGACGATTATTCTGTTGAGTCTGTCGGCGCTCATCCTGCTTTTTTCCCTGTCCGGCTGCCAAGCAGACGAAACGGCAGAGACGCAGCAAAGCACGCAAACCGCGTGGAAGAGCACCGGCTACGGCGTAGCCAAGCTGGTCTATCTTTCCCCGCTTTCTTCTCGGCACTATGAAAAATCGGACTTGCAGGATCAAACCCGCTTTCAGTTCAATACATCGAGTAGTGTGTTTTCCGCTTGCTTTGACGGTGTGAGTGCCGATTTTGTTTCCCCCTCCTATCAGCGCATGGCAGAAAAAGACGCCTTCATTACGCTTGCGCAGCAGGACACAGATGATCCCGGCAGCACCGTTGAGCATACCTATCTGAATCTTTCGGCGGATCCTATCGCACTCACGCCGGACTCCTCCGCCTTTCTCGTTGACGGCTATACCGAAAAGGAAGCCCTTCGGGTATATGACCGCAACGGCGGAGACACGGGCTATACCGTGTATTTTCTCGACGATGAAATGTGGGTGGCATATTTTGCCGATCCCCAAAAAGCATCGGCAAGCGACTATATTGTAAAACTAAATGTATCATAAGCAGGTACAGCTATCATGAAATACGCATATCACATCCACACCTATCTGTGCAACCATGCGGACGGCCCCATCCGCCCGTATGTGGAGAACGCCGTGAAAGCAGGCTATTCCACCATCGCTTTTTCCGACCATTCTCCGCAGGTTTATTCTGACGGTCATGATTCCTCGGTAAAGATGCTACCCGCACAGCTGCCGGACTATATGAAAGAATTGACCGCACTGCGGGAAGAATTTGCCGATCGGATCACAATCCGCATCGGGCTGGAAGCAGAATACTACCCCAGATTTTTCCCTGCGCTCTGCGATTTGTGCGATGCTAATGCGGTTGAGTTTCTGTTTTTGGGGCAACATTATCTCAAAAATGAAGTTGACGTACCCTGTGCTATTTGGGATATGGAGGATGATCCCGCCGACATATGGCAATATGTGAATCAGGTGATCGAAGGGCTGGAGACCGGGCGCTTTGCCATGCTTGCACACCCGGATGTTCCGAGCTTTACAGGCGATGAAAACGAATACCGCGCCGCGATGACCAAGCTCTGTCTGCGGGCAAAGGAACTAAACGTGCCCCTGGAATACAATCTCAACGGACTGCGGGGACACCGGCATTATCCCTCCGACCGCTTTTTCCGCATCGCCGCGGAGGTTGGCAACACAGTTGCATTGGGGGTGGACGCGCACTCGCCCGATGTGCTGCTTGACACCGAATCTATACAACGCGCACAAAACAACCTGAAAAATTTGGGCATTGCGCCGGTGGATGAAATCCCGCTGCGCCCCTTTTACCCGGAGCGGTTCCGCCCGGCAAAATCCGCGGAATAAAGAAACGTGCCGCTGCCCACGCGCAGCGTCCGCCATGCCGACGGTGCGGCACCCGGCAAAATATGATGCCGCACAATACACCTGACCAAACGGAGAAACCTAATATGAAAAATGCTTATCACGTTCACACCTATTACTGCAAGCACGCAGAGGGTCCGATTCGCCCGTATGTGGAAAACGCCGTGAAAGCGGGATTTTCCGCAATTGCGTTTTCCGACCATTCCCCGCAATTTTATCCGGGTGACTATGTCTGCTCCTACCGCATGACGCCCCAGGAGGCGCCGTCCTATGTGAGTGAATTGCGGGCGCTGCGCGAGGAATATGCCGACCGCATCAAAATATACATCGGCTTTGAAGCGGAATATTACCCCGAACTGTTTCCCGCGCTGCGCAAGCTGTGCGAGGAGCTGAAAATTGATTTTCTTTTCATGGGTCAGCACGCCACCGGAAATGAATATGACAGCATTTCGCGCTCTGTATGGGGCTTGGGAGAAGACCCGGAGAGCATTTGGCAATATGTCAATCAGGTCATCGAGGGCATGGAAACCGGGTGCTTCTCCATGATCGCGCACCCGGATGTGGCAAATTTTGCCGGAGATGAAAACGAATACCGCGCGGCAATGACGCAGCTTTGCCGCCGGGCAAAGCAGCTCAATATCCCGTTGGAATATAATCTGCTGGGGCTGCGGGATCACCGGCACTATCCCTCCGACCGCTTTTTCCGCATTGCGGCAGAGGTGGGCAACACGGTGACTCTTGGCGTGGATGCACATTCATCCGATGTACTCACCGATAAGCAAACTGTTGCGCTGGCAGAAGAGAATTTGCGCCGTCTGGGCATCACGCCGACGGATGATATCACGCTTCGCCCGCTGTTTTCAACCAAGAAATGATCAATCGTCATCACAGGCTGCAAAGCACCGCCGTCACAGAATATACCCTGCGTGCCGCGAAATGCAAGCATGCGCTGCGTGTCGTAATCCTCTCCGATCTGCACCGCAGTGCGCCGGAGCCGGTGCTGTGCGCCGTGGCAAACTGCCGCCCGGATCTGATTCTGATCCCCGGTGATCTAATGGAGGATCTGCGCGCGCCGGACGCCGCCGCGCAAAATGTTTCGGGCATGGCCGTGCTGCAAGGCGCGGCACAGTTGGCGCCGGTCTTTTATGCACCGGGAAACCACGAAAAAACAATCAGCACATCCGCGGAAAAGGCAATTGCAAGCACCGGCGCGGTTTTGCTGCAGGATTGCGAAACCGATTGCTTTCCCGGACTGCTCATCGGCGGGTTAAACGCACATGTCAAAGAGCACTCCCGAAAAAGCATCGCGCCAAATCTCGACTTTCTGTGCCGCTTCGGACAGAAAAAAACCGATCGTTGCAAAGTTCTGCTCTGCCATATGCCGGAATATTATCCCCGGTATATTCTGCCGCAGCAGCTGGATATCGACCTGATCGTCTCCGGCCACGCGCACGGCGGCCAGTGGCGCATCGGGAAACAGGGCATTTTTGCGCCGGGACAGGGCATTTTTCCAAAATACACCGTGGGCATTCATGACAACCGACTGGTCATCAGCCGCGGGCTGGGCGGCATGAGCCGCGTCCCCCGGATCAACAACCCTCCGGAGGTGCTGCTGCTTCATCTTCTGCCACAGATCACACCTTAACCCTCTGTATGTTTCGGGGCACCGCGCCCCAGAAGAAAGGATTTGTATGCATATCGTCAACACAGCAACCATCTGGATCGACCGGGAAAAACGGTATCAGACACTTGACGGCTTCGGCGTCAATATCAATGCAAAATATTGGGACGGCGGAAAGCTCCAGCCTGTTGTAGACTGTCTTATCGACGATCTGGGCGCCGTGCTCTTCCGTGTCGACGGCTACGGAAAAGCCAACTGGCCGGATCCCGACAGCACGCGCGGGGAAGAATCCCTTTGCGCGGAAAATCTGGAGCGCATTTATCAAACGCCCCCCTTTCAAAACGTGCTGGGGCTGTGTAAATATCTGAACGAGCGGAACATCTCGCCGTACATCACCGTCAGCGGCGTTGTCCCCGCCTGGATGTGCGAAGCAGACGGCGTGACCCTCTCACGCTTTGATCTCTTTGCCAAAATGACCGTGCACTATGCCGCATGGCTGCGAAAAAACGGCGTCCGCTTTTCCCTGTTCGGCCCGCTCAACGAAACCGATTTCGGTCCGCCGGAGGGGCCCTGCGTCTCACCGGAATGCTATGTCGCTGCCTGTCTCGCCGTGCTGGACGAGCTGGATCGTGCCGGCATGCAGGATGTGACGCTTGTGGTGCCGGAGCAGGGTGGCTTTGACCTTCGTTATTTACAGGCACTTTTGGCAAACGACCGCCTGCGCAGCCGCATTGCCGTTGTGGGCATGCATATGTACAGTGAGGTGGATGTCGCACAGGCGGTGGACTATGTATCGGCGCACGCGCCGCACAGCCGCTATTGGATGACTGAATTCGGCGATCTCGACCAAAACAGCGCAAAAGAAGAACAGCTCGCGCTCACCTGTCTGCGCCGCCTCTTCCGACAGCTGCAAAGCGGAGCGAACGGCGCGCTGTTCTGGGACGCCTTTGACAATCACCACGACCACGACAACTGCTTCACCGCATACGGGCTGATGACAAGCGGCATGGAGGTCTACACGCCGAAAAAACGGTATTACGCACTCAAGCACATTTTCCGCTATGTGCGCCCCGGCTTTCAGCGCATTGCCGTCTCCTCCGACCATCCGGACTTGGAGCTGGTTGCATTTTGCAATCCCGACAGCGATGAAATCACCGTCGTCGGTATCAATCCAACCAACGACGGTGTATATCTGGATTTGAATTTAGGATGGTTCGCACCGGGTGACGGTCTGAAGTATTTGCAGTTTGAGGCATACCGCACCTGCGCGCACGAGTGCTGCGCCAAGGTGACGCAGCCGATCATCAAGCTGCGCAATCCGGCGGGAAAAGGCTTTGAATTCACCGCGCTGCCCCACAGCATCTTCACCGTGACCAATATCCGGTCATAACTCCGGCGTGCTGCCCTCCGCCGACATTTCCCTGCGGTTCTCCTCCCGGCGCAGCAACCGGATCTCGCGGCCGGAAGAAACCAGCATATAAACCGATATACCCAGGACAAACAGGCAGACGCCCGCTCCCATCACCACGATCATTTCGCGGCGCAGTGACGCGTCCGCCACGAAGCGTACCAGCATGGCGGTAATCAGGGACAGCATGGAAACCAGCGCCGCCACCAGACGGATGGCCTGCGAAACCGATAGAATCGGACTGTTATACGCGCGGTGCTTCAGCAGATCAATTGCGGCGTTCGCAACCAGCCAGAAGGAATATGCCGCCACAATAAAAATCAGCGATCCCGGATAGTCATAGTTCTTGTTCTGCCATGCCATCTGAAACACAATGCCGCACAAGGACAGGTTCAGCCCCAACAGCACCATCCCGCAGAGGCGGCAGCGGCGGTATTCGTCGATGATATCCGCCTTTCCCTCTCCGCCGCGCATAAAGGACAGCAGCAGAAAGCGCAGCAGTGACAACAGGATATAATACACGCCGACAGCGCCGAGCCAAAAGGATTCATAAAGAATCCCCGACAAAAACTTATAGGCGGCATACAGCACGTTTAACGTCAGATTGCAGTACAGCCGTATCTGCTCCTTGAACGCATGATCGGTCAAATAACGGTTTCCCAACGGGTGGTCATACACCCGTTGTTTTGTTTTCTTCACCTTGCCGGGCAAAGTGCGCACACAAAAGAACAGGGCTGACAAAAGAACATAGCCGGACAGGATATATACAAGATAAACTATCGGCGCTCCGGTGATACCGCGAACAGAAATGCCGATCAGCATGACGGCGCAAAACAGCGACAGCGTCAGCATACACCAGGGCGGCGGGGCAAGCAGCGCCCGAAAGACGTTTTTCAGTTTGCTCATCATTCTCCCTCCGCATGCTCTGATGTTCCGACAGCGACGCTCATCGCGCGGTGCGGGATGCCGCATGTCGCACTGACCATTCAGCCGGACATGTCGGCGCCATCCCCGGCTTCTTTCAACCGTGCTGTCTGTCTATTTATGATAATATGAAAATATTAAGAATCTGTTTACATTTCACCCGGATATACATTTTTTCATTTTTATTTTGCCCGGTATCGCCGCAAAATACCGCATTTTCCCTTTCCGCAGCACAAAAGCGGCAGACATGTGTGTCTGCCGCTTTCCTCTCGGAACAAAACAAACTGGATGCCGGTCTGCACGGCAAGGCGATCACGCGTTCACCGCAAAGCCGTCCAGCTGCATCACGCCCCATTTTCCGTCCTGCTTCACCCAAAGCATCCCGTTCGGATTGACCTGTGACAAGTCCTCAAACACCGGGGAGAGCACTGTGTTTCCGGCAGTGTCAATCAGTCCCTTGCAACCGCCGCTGGTCACAATCACATAGCCGTTGAGCGCAGGCAGCATCTCTTCGGAGACATTTTCCCCCGAATCATCGTACACAAAGTCGGTCAGCTGCTCGCCCGCCTCATTATAATATCCCCATTTTCCGTCCTTTTTCAGCGCAATCACGCCGTTGATGGTGCCAAGGGAGCCCGCCTTTTCAAAAATGAAATCGGTCAGCATTTCCCCCGTGACCAGATCCAGCAGTCCGTACCGATCACTCTCATTCTCAACCGACGGCCTGCCGCTTTCATCAATCTCATACCCGGTTATACTCTTGACCGCCATAACCGTCGGCGCTTCGGAAACCAGCACCCCCAGATGGAAATAAGGCTTGACATTCGCATTGTATGTCTGATAAGAGAAGTACGACTTCCACGCGCTGCCGCTGAAAATAAACAGCACCGGCTCGTTCTTTTCCTCATCCCACCAGATCTGCGCCCCCTGGCTGCCGCCCCAGCCGTTGACATATGCGTTCTCGAGTGAACCGTCTGTCCGCACCCAATATTCGTTTCCGTCGCTGTCAACGGCACGCAGGCGCACCTCGGTTCCGCCCAGCACAGTCTGACTGGGATCAATATAATATTGCGTCGGCGGCAAAATCAGGTTTCCGCTGTAGTCAATCAGCCCCACACCCGTTTCGGTTTCAATCACGGCGAAATCGCACGGCTGCGTTGTCTGGTAATAATAGATCTTCTCCGCCTCAACCGACGGCTCCAGGACAAATTCCCCCCGTACAATCACCGGCTCCTCTTTTTCAACGGTTGCCTGGGTTTGTGCGAGTGCCGTTGTGCTGCTTTGTGTTTCATCGCCGCCGGAATCCCCCGTTCGCGGCGAGCATCCCGTCAGCAGAGCCAACGAGAGCAGTGCGGCAGACAGCGGCAGCAAAAAATTGTTCTTTTTCATCTGTTTTTCCTTTACGGTTATTTCATCCGATTTCGGTATCACGAACACGTCTGTCACGGTACCATGCGAACATCAACTCATTGTCAAGTCGCACGGCGGTATCCTGTTTAACGCTTCTGACAAAAACTCCTCCGGAACGGACGGTGAACCCGGGGGAGCTTTTGTATACATGTAATACCCACTGCAAAATTGCAGCAGCAGGCGCCGCTTCGGCGGGCAGCATGCGCTTTGCGCCGCACCATTCACCGTGCGCAAAGCGGTTGTCTTTTTACGTGCCGAAATATGCCTTTGCGGCATTACTGAATTTCATCATGTTGATATACAGATCATAGTTTGGAACGGAGGTACCGTTCGATGTCATCACCGCCAGATAGGATTCCACCGACATGGTTTTGCGCTTGGAAATCGCGCTGTCGCCGATATACGCCTGTCCGACCACCCCGACGCCGAATTGCGCCGTCGCCAACTCATCGTAATAGAAATAATAGTTCCCGCCCACCACGGTATACTCTGCTATTTCCACAGTCGTGTTGTAGTCCTGCCGGGTCATTTTCATGACGACATCATCAATATTGATATCCAAAAGATCGATTTCTTCGCTCTTCAGAATAAACGCCAAACGGATATTATCCGTGACCGCCACGCTGTTGTTGATGTTCAGTCCCTGCCCCTCGGAGGATATGATATTGGTCATGGCAGGCTTTTCCATCGTGCCCATTTCCAGCTGCTCCATCGTCAGGTTCGCGTTGGCAAACGCGCTCGTATGATACTGGAACGCAACCTGCGCCGTCGCGCCGTAGTTCAGCATGTCCACCAAAAGTGTGTTCAGTTTCCCGTCCGTCGAAACATTGAGCATCGCCGCCGCATAGTTTTCCACGCTGGTCACATATCTCTGGCTGACATATTGTACGCCGTCCACCGTGAAATAGAACTTTGCATAGATCGCGTCGGTCATCTGTGCCGCCGCAATGCCGGGCACACGGTAATACAGGCGCGTCGCAGAGGAGTTTGCGCTGTTCAGCTCTGCCGGGGCGTATTCGCCGACTGCCCCGCTGAATTCACGAGCGATCTCCATCCGAAAATCGCCGGCGCCTGCGGGCAGCATGTCCGCTTTGACAATGATATTGAAATCAATGCAGTTGAGCAGCTGCAGATTTCTGGCAAAGGATACGGTTGTCTCTATCGCACCGCCGATCGGCGCCGTGAAATGATCCTGATAGGAATCGCCGCACCGACTGCAGGTGTGCAGGTCATATCCCTGCTCTGTTTCTGTCGGCTCAACCGTCGTCGTCTGATAATCATGTCCCAAAGCAGGAAGCACGTATTCGCTGTTTTCCGCACCGCAATACATGCACAACGCCGTGCCCAATCCCTCCTCCGTGCAGGTGGGGAAGATCTGAACAGCGTCAGCCACAAAGGTGTGTATCTGCTCCGAGCGCACGAATTTTCCGCATTCCGTGCAGAACAAATCATACCGACAGGGGTCAACGCTGTCCCCGGCGCAGACCGCGGTGGTCTGTGCATGCTGGCTTATACAGGCAGTAGAGCGGAATGTATAGCCGTTGTCCGCGCACCACTGCTCGGTATACGAGCCCGTCTCGCCGTAGATCGTGAAGCTCCCGGCGTCCATTCCCGCAAAGGCAAGCGGGTCAATAAACTCCGCACTGCTCAGGTCAATCGCCTTGAGCGCGCTCGCGCCCGAAAAGGCGTAGCTGTACACCTTGGTCACATGGCTTGCATCCAGATACAGCGCTCGGTTGGAATACACCGCGTTTTTTGTTGTGATGGTCTCGCTGTCCTGATAGAACGCGTTGGAGTAAATGGATTTGATTTTTTCGGGCAGGCTCTGCACGCCCAGTCGCCCCTCCGGGTAATGAATCAACGAAACTTCGCCGGTCGCGATCAACAGGCTGTTGACCAAGATTCCGTCCACGGCATAAAAGCCCCATTTGTTCCCCTTGGGAACCTGGAAATTCTGTAAGCGGGGGTTTTGATAAATGGCGTTGTTTTTACCGATCAAAGCAGCTGGATTGCTGCCGAATATGCTCTTTGTATGTCCCTCACTCCAATTGTCAGTGGAAAAAATCCGGACGCCGGTAGAAAGACTGAGCGTCTGCAGCATGTCGTTGCGGGCAATCGAGCCGGTGCGCCAGATGATACCGTCATATCCGAAAACGCCGTCGCCGCTGACAATCGGCTCAAAGGAGAGGCTCGTCATGGTTGGATGATCCGAAAAGGCGCCCTCGCCCAGAATGGTCACATTATGCAGCTCTTCGCAGCCGTCCGAGAAGGAGCAGGTGATCTTCTTGGGAATCACCACTTCTGCATCCGTGCCGTCGTAAGAGGAAAGAATTGTGTCAGCATCGTGCGAGGAGGAACCGTGCGGTTCAAACGGATCCCATACAAAATGCATGCCCGATACCACAGCGCCCGTCTCCAGATCAATAAACGGAATGCGCCGCGCTACGGCATACGTTTGCGCCGTGGAGTTCTGATAGCCGATGATCTTGAGGCCTGTATAGCCTGTCTGCGCGTCCTCGCCCATCACGCCGAATGCATTGGCATAGATCGCAGTTTGCGCCCCGCTCAACGTCGCGGCAGTAAGCTGCTCGCAGTTATAAAACGAAAAGTCGCAGATTTCCGTCACGCTCTCGGATAAAGACACCGTTTGCAGCGCCGTTGCGTAAAACGCATATTGGCCGATCACACGCACCCCGTCAGGCAGCGAAAGCGTCTGCAGCAAAACGCAGTGATCAAACGCATATGCCGGGATGCATTGTAATGCCGCCGGAATTGTCACCTCTGTCAGAGAACGGCAGAAGGAAAATGCGGATGTCCCCATTTCAGACAGTGCAGCTGGCAGCGAAAGCGTCTGCAGCGAAACGCAGTGTGCAAACGCACGGGAGCCGATCGCCGTCACCGTCTCCGGCAGCGTGGCTACGGTCAGCGCCGCGCAGTTGTAAAATGCGCAGTCACCGACGCTTGTCAGCGCCGCGGAAAACCCCACCGCGCGCAGCACGTCGCAATCGCGGAATGCGCTGTCGCCGATTGTCACAACAGAAGCCGGCAGGATAACCTGCTCCAGCGTGTCACAGTCATAGAACGCCTGATCGCCGATCGCCGTCACCGGACAGGCTCCTAATGTATCAGGAAGAGATAAAACGGCGCTGTCACCGGAATAACCGGTGATCACAGCTTCTCCGTTTTTGATGATATACTGATACGTTCCGTCTGTCAGTGCCGATACGGGAAAGGCGCCGAGCAATACAGCAAGTACCGACAAAACGGCGCATATCCTGCGCAAATATCGATTCTTCATAATTTCTCCATCCTATGTTGTAGATGATGCAGCTGAACAAACGCAAAAGTCAGGCAAGCTGCTGACCGAAACGCATCAGCAAGGTCGCCGCCTGTGCGCGGGTTGCAGAAGAAGTCGGCATCAAACGGTCGCCCACACCCTGCAGCAGCTGCTCGCCCACCGCCCAGCAAAGTGCGTCCTTCGCCCAAAAGCCTACACTCTCGTAGTCCGAAAATGCAGAAAGATCTGCCGTTGCATCCGTCGGGATATTCAGATATTTCGCATAACGGTACAGCATCAGCACAAAATCCTGACGGCTGATTGCGCTGTCAGGGGAAAAGGTAGAGGGAGAGGTGCCGTCCACAATCCCGTTCCGATACGCCCAGCTAAGCGCCTGCGCATAATACGCCTGTGCCGGCACATCCGCAAATACAGAAATCGGCTCCGCCTGCGGCTCGCCCTGCATCCGGTACAAAACCGTCACCAGCATCGCTCTGGTAAACGTGGCGTCCGGTCCGAAAGTGGTTTCGGTCATGCCGCGGAACAGATCGTTTTCATTGGCATATCTGACCGCGCCGTAAAACCACTGCTCCTCCGACACATCCGAAAAAGGATTGTCCCAAGGCTTGTCCTGATCATAGTAAACCGGGTCGAGCGCCTCATTGTCTGTTCCGATGTCAATTTGCTCCCAGGCCTCGCGAGAGGCGGCATAATACACAGCCTGCAGCGTCAGGCAATTCTGAAATGCACCGTCGCCGATCTGTGCAAGGGAGGCGGGCAGGGTGAGCTTTTCGAGCGCGATCTGATTTTTGCATGCGCCCGCCGCAATGCTCACGGTTCCCGGTGCGACCGTCAGCTCCGTGATCGGCGTAGCACTGTCCCAGCTGACGTTGATCAAATGATTGGAGGCATACAGACAGTGCTCCGCTGTGTAACGCTGCGCAAACGCACTGCCGGAAAACATATCCGCCGATAAGCCGCGCACCGTGTCGGCAATCTCCACATCCACAAGCTCCGTCGTATCCGCAAACGCCTCGCTGCCGACTGCGCAGATCGAGCCCTCCAGCCGAAGCGTTTTCAGTGCCGAATGAGAAAAGGCGTGAGAAGCGATGGACACAAGACTCTGCGGGAAGGTCACTGCTTGCACCGCCGTGCCGTAAAAGGCCATCGAGCCGATAGTCTTCTGCCCGTCAAACGTAATGTTTTCCAGGCTGCTGCAAGAATAGAAGGTATATTGCGCCACATCCTCCACACCTGCCGGCAGAGAAACCGCCTCCAGCGATGTGCAATAATAGAACGCATACGGGTCGATCTGCTCCACACTCTGAGGAATCTCAAAATTCTTCAGATTGCGGCAGAAATAGAAGGAGAACGCGCCGATCTGCGTCAGGTCAGACGGCAATGTCACCGTTTCCAGCCCGATGCAGTTGGAAAAGCATCTTTCCCGAATCTGCTTAATGCCTTGCGGGATCTCCATGCTTTCCAAAAGCCCGCAGTTATAAAATGCCCAGGCGCCCAACTCTTCCAGACCGGCGGGAAGCACAATCTGCTCCAGAGCGGCGCAGTCAAAGAAAGCCGAATCCCCGATTCGTTTCACGGATTGGGGGATAATCACCTCGGTGATATCATGTCTGCCGGAAAACAGCCCTTCGCCAAGCTCTTTGACGGGACATGCCAGCATCATTTCCGGCACGGTAACCGTGCCGCCCGGTCCGGTGTATTCCAACAGCGCGATGCCGCCGTCGGCAGTGACCTCACAAACATAATCTCCGACTTTCGATTCCTTTGCAGCAGCCGTCAGGGGAAGCACCCCCAACAGCAGCAGCAAGGATAAAGCAATCGCCAATATTCGTCTTTGCATAGCAGGTATCACTCCTCCGATCAACGGAACTGGAAGGAGTACAGACTCGCATCGCTCATCGTAAACTGCAGTTTGATGGTTCTGCCCTGCAAATCAGAGATGTTTTTATTGCCGAAGGTCACCAAACGGTCGGTGCTGTCGCCGAACAATTCCACCGATTCATAGCCGCTGATGACATTGTCGTTCTCATCCAATACCTTGACATACACATGGCCGGCTGCAGATGTCTTGAAATTCATATGCAGGGATTTTCCGGTAAAGGTGAATGCGTTTGTTGTCAGTGTTTTTTCATCATAACCTGCCTTGTAGCCGGCAAATCCGTCAACGCGGATGGTATAGCGGTACAGCTTGGTGGAATAGTAACTGCTGTCCGTGTTCTCCAGCGAATCGTGGAGCAGGTCGGTCCACTTTCCTTCAAAGGCATACATGGAAATTTCGTTGTCCGCGCCCTCGATTGCGCTCGGCGTCTCGATCATGCCGTAAGCAAAATAGCAGTCACCGTAAATCCAGTTGACGCCGTTTTCCGGTCCGGGTGCGCACCAAGCCTCGTTATACTTGCGGAATGTCTTGGCATCGCGGCTGGTCATAAACAGCGTATCCGTTGTCGCCAGACCGTAACGGGTTGCATACTGCATCCGTGCCTGACGGAAAGACGCACCGGTCAGCTGGTCGTAGTTCTCCGTCCAGGAGGAGCGCTCAACATATCGGGTCGGGAAACCGACATAAATATTTCTGTTCCGGTAATACGGCTGAACGTTGTTGGTGTACATCTGGAACTGTACATCATCCGTATAGGCAAGATCGACCGGCGTTGACCACGCGAAAAAGTCCGGCGAGGTCGCCGTGCGGATGGTACGGAAGTCGGAAAAGCCGTTCTTTGCCACCTTCCGGCGGAAATACAGATGATACAGTCCGTCCTTCTCACTGTAGAAACAGGTATTCACGCTGTCATACTGTCCCACATCCGTTGCAAAGTTCATGCCGCGGTCATACCAACGGTAGCCGTCGGGCGAGGTGTAAATATGGAGCGAGCCGTAGCTGGACGGGCCGAGGTATTCGGCAACCGCCTTATATTTTTCCGTGCTCAGGCAATTGGGATTGGTATCCTTGAATACATAGAAATTGTCAAAGCCATAGCTGTCCTGCAAAACAATGTTGTTCTGCTTGGAGCCGTTGTAGGTATGCAGTCCCAGCTTGGGCTTGGTCCAAGTCAAGCCGTCCGTGCTCTCCGCATAGCAGACCTTGAGGGTCGAGTTTGCCGTCTGACCGGCCGGGGGATTCAGAATGTTCTGATAATTCCATCCCAGATAATACATGCGGTAAATCTGCATCTCGTCATCCCAGAACAGCACATGATAGTCGCTGGCGTCCCCTTCCCACGGGTCGTCAAAGGTCATCACACATTCCTGACGGGTAGGATTGTTCAGGGTCAGCGTCGCATCTGTTTTGGCGGTGTCTACAATATAGTCATCCCAGAACACCTGCAAATCCGAACCGATCTGCAGCACCTGCGCATCCGCAACCACCGGCTGCGGCTCAGCAGGCTGTTCTGCCGGCGCCGGAGTCGATGCCGCCGGCGCCGGAGCCTCGGCCTGCTCCTCTGTATTTGCGGCGTCCGCCTTCGGAGCGGGAGTATCCTGATCATCAGATGCAGCAGGAGCATCGGTCAAAAACGTCTGTTCATCGGCAATTGCCTGCATTGCAGCGGCTTTCACCTCTGTGCTCACTGTCTTCTGCTCAGCTGCGGTTTGCTGCTGTGCCGGTGCTGTCGCCTGCACTGCTTGGGGTTCCTGTGCGCGCATTGAGCCATCCCGTGCAGTCAGTGCGCACGGCAAGATGACTGCTGCTGCCAGAACCAGGCATGCGAGCATCAGCAGAATTTTTTGCATCCTCTTCTTTGTCGTATCCATTGTTTCCTCCAAAATACTTTTTCCAAGGGGTTTTATGTATCGCGTCAACTTTTTCAAAAATTTTATCAATTGATGAAAAACGTCACATTTATTATACATGCCGGCAACAGTACTGTCAAGCATTGCCAAAAGAAAATTCCGAGAGCACAGAAAAATCATTTTCACAAATGTCACATTTCTCCCCCGCCGATGCCGCCGCCCCGTCCCGACGCGCAAACGTGCCGAAAAAAAGAGAAAAAATGCCGCCCGATCATCATCGGGCGGCATTTGCTGAGCCGTTCGTCGGAGACGGTGCTCCGATCGCTTATTCCACTACAAACAGGAACGGATAAACCTCCTGCTCCCCGCGCACAAAATATGCCTCCACATCCGGGCAGGATGTCTCCAGGTACTGCTCCAGCGTTTCCTGATCCGCCTGCGTCGCGTCCTTGCCCAAAAAGACTGTCAGCATAAACACATCGTCGCCGCCGACACCCATTTTTTCAAGCAAGCCGCGCGCGGCATCCATCTTTTCCTTACAGGAAACCAGCATTTCCTTGCCGACAAATCCGATATAGTCGCCGTTTTCAATGTGCACACCGTTCAGGTCTGTCGAGCGCACCGCGGTGGAAACACTGCCGGTTCGCACACTGGACATCGCCTCGGTCAGCTGTGCCGCGATTTTATCCGGGTCGTCACATTGAAAATTCATCGAAGAAATCGCCGCATATCCCTGTCCCAGATCCTTGCTCTCAATGACATGCACATCCGCCTGTTCATACATCTGCGCCGCCTGCTTGGCCGCCATGACAATATTGCCGTTGTTGGGGAAAACGAAAATATGCTCTGCCGGAATGGATGCAAATGCCTCCAAAAAGTCAGAAGCGGAAGGATTCTGCGTTTGCCCGCCGGGAACAATCGCGTCCACGCCCAGCTCGCAAAACAGCTCTGCAATCCCCGCACCGGAGGCAACCGCCGCAACGCCGTATTTTTTCTGTGCGGCAACGGGCGCTTGCCGCAGCTGCGGCGCCGCGCTCTGCTCCTGCGTGATGCTCTCGTTATGCTGCACGGACATATTCTCGATTTTCACCGTCAAAAACTCGCCGTACTGACGGCAGAATGCAAGCACCTTTTCCGGTGTTTTGGTGTGGACATGCAGCTTGATGATCGTGCCGGTCTTGAAGGCGACGATCGAATCGCCGATCTCTTGCAGGAAAGCCGTCACCGTCCCGACATCGAATGCCTCGGGATCGGTTTTTGCATTTTGCAGCTGCAGCAGCAGCTCGGTGCAATAGCCGTAGGTCATCTCGCTGTCCGGGCCGAACGAGGCAAAATCAACCTGCTGCGCCTTCTGCTCCGGCGCCGGAATCGACTCGGTATCAATGTCCTCTCCCTGCAATACCTTATAAAAGCCTTCCATGATATAGAACAGCCCTGCGCCGCCGCTGTCGACAACGCCCGCTTCCTTCAGCACCGCCAGGATCTCCGGCGTGCGCTGCAAGGATGCGTACATCTCCTTGATCAGATCAGCGAACAGGCTGCGGATGGTGCTCTCTTCATTGAGATTGGCGGCAGCATAATCCACCGCTTCGCGCGCCACCGTCAGAATGGTGCCCTCCGTGGGCGTGATCACGGAAGCATACGCCTGCTTCACGCCCTCTTTCAGTGCGTTTGCAAGCTCCTTGGCGTCCACCTTTTCGTTCTGCGCCAAGCCGTTTGTCATGCCGGCGAAAAACTGGGACAGAATCACACCGGAATTGCCCCGCGCACCGAGCAACATTCCCTGCGACAGGGATTTCATGATCTCCGCCAAATTGGAGGTAGACATGCCCTCAAGTGCGGCAACGCCGCCCTCGATGGTCATTCGCATGTTGTCGCCGGTATCGCCGTCCGGAACGGGAAATACGTTCAGATTGTTGACCTCCTGTGCATTGGAGCGCAGCTGCGCCGCGCCGCCACGCACCATTTTTGCAAGCATTTCACCATCCAAAAATACATTTTTGCCGTCCGGCGCTTCTTTTTTTGAAGTCTGTGTTTCCGTTGGATTGGGATTTATGGTTTCGTTGTGTTCCATCATTGATTGACCCTACACTTTTTTATAGAATTTTTCCGGGCGCTGTCCCCGGCCATCGCGGTTACTCCTTGCGCTCATCGCCCCAGAAAAAGAGAGCGACCGTGCCGGGGCCGGTGTGGCTGCCGATGGTTGTACCGATGTAATTGATCTGCACCTTGCCGTTGAGTTTGGGAAAAGCAGCTTCTACCAAATCCGCAACCGCACGGGCGTCCTCATAGCACGCGGAATGGCAGATGTAGCACTTCCCGCTGTAATCCAGACCGTCCTGCGCATGCTCTTTCATCATCTCGACGATGCGGCTGATCACGCGCTTTTTCGGGCGGATCTTCTCCCGGGGGATCAGCCGTCCTGCATTGTCCATGTTCAGCAAGGGGCAAATCCCCAGCATGCCGCCGATGGCGCCTGCCGTTTTGGAGATTCTGCCGCCTCTGACATAATATTTCAGATCCGTGGAGAAAAACCAGTGATGCAACCTCAGACGGTTCTCCTCGACCCACTTTGCCGTCTCTTCCAGACTCATACCGCTGTCGCGCAGATCGGCAATCCGATCCATCAGCAGACCGTAGCCTGACGACGCGCCCAGCGAATCAATCACGATAATTTTCCGCTCCGGGTATGCTTTATGCACAATTTCCGCCGCGGCCTTTGCCGAGGTATAGGAGCCGGAGATGCCCGAGGACAGCGTGATGTGCAAAACATCCTTGCCCTCTTTTGCAAACCGTGTGAAATGCTCCACATATTCTCCCGCGCTGACCTGCGAGGTCTTGGTATCGGCGTCGTTTGCCATCGCCTGATAAAAATCCTCAAAGGAGACGCTCTGTCCCAAGTCATCGGGATACTCAACGCCGTCCAGCATAAAGTGGAAGCAAACGTAAGCGATGTTCCGTCTCTCAAATTGTTCCCGCGGCAGATCCGCAGTCGAGCAGCAGCTCAGTACAAACTCATTCATCGGTTTTTTCCTTTCATCTTCTGTTATTTTTATCAAAAGGGTATTTATGAACCGAGCGAGGACTTGTGTTCCTCCTCCGGCACTTCCAGTTCCTCCGGCAAATGCGCGCTGCCGTCATAATGCACATTGCTCCGAATGCGCTCCAGCTCCTTTTCCTTGCGCCACAAATAACTGAACCGAAGCTCCGTCCCCGCGCGCACGCGCCGGAAATTGACACGGTGACGCCAAATGATGGCAACAGACGCCGCACACAGCACCAGCGCGCCGATATATTCCCCCGTCATAATTGCGTGCACCCAGGGGAAAAGCAGTGCAACGCCCACCGGCACAACAAAAAGGTAATCAATCACCAGCACCGCGACAATCGCCAGCGTCAGCATCACAAGAAAAACGCGCCAATCGGTGGCAAGAATCACGCCTGCCACACTCGCCAGCCCTTTTCCGCCGCGAAAATGCATATAAAACGGGAAAATATGTCCCAGAATACAAGCGGTTCCCGCGATTTCCCGCGCGTAGGTCAAGGTCGGAAAAAAGGCGCCCGCCAGCTGCACCGCTGCAAAAGCCTTGAAAATATCAAACAGTGCGCTCGCAACGCCAACCCCGGCGCCCATCGTGATAACGGCGTTGGACGCACCCGCGTTGCCCGACCCCTTTTGCCGGATGTCAAAGCCCCTTGCGCGGGCTATCAGATAGGAGGGGTTGATGCAGCCCGTGCCGTATCCCAACGCAGAGCACAGAAACACGCACCATGCCAAAGCCGGAACAGAATTCATAGCATACCGATCCTTTCCATCACACATAATATATGTCAATTATCAATCAATTATCAATTCCTGTCCGTCTGCCCGTGTGCAGCAGCCGGCAAGCCTACAAAAGCGGGGAGAACGCAGCGCCGAAGCTGCACAAAAGCCTGGTCAGCCAGTTCTGTTTCAGATCCTTCATATCCGTGCAGACGGCAAACAGCTCCTCAAAATCCTTCTTGATGTCAGGGATGCACGCCGTTTGCCACATCCAGACGCCGCACTCATAATGATGCACCAGACTACGGTAATCAAAATTGATCGAGCCGACAACGGCGCACGCATCGTCGCACAGCACCTGCTTTGCGTGAATAAAGCCCGGCGTGTACTCCAGAATCTTCACTCCCGCCTGCTGCAGCTTGGGATAATGGGAGCGCGTCATCAAAAACACGGTTTTTTTGTCCGGGATATGCGGCGTCACAATCCGCACGTCAACACCCCGTTGCGCCGCAGCGCACAACGCACCCTCAATCCGGCTGTCAATGATGAGATAGGGCGTGGTGATCCAGAGATACCGGCGCGCCTGCGAAATCATATGCAAATAAACATTTTCCGCAATGTATTCACGGTAGAACGGATGCGGCCCGTCACCGTAGGGAACCACAACTCCTGCGTCATCATACTGCGTGGCGCAACGGCGCAGATATCGCTCAAAGGGCGTGATAGAAAGCGTCTGATGGTCAAAATTCTGCAAAAACATCCGGGTCAGCCCGTCCGTTCCGCAGCCGCAGAGCTTAACCATGGTATCCTTCCAGTGCCCGAACGGGTGGGTGTGATTGATATACTCGTCCGCCAGATTGATTCCCCCGGCATATCCGACCTTCCCGTCGATCACGATAATTTTTCGGTGGTCGCGGTTGTTATGCATGGCGGTAACCACCGGGCGGAACGGATTGAATTTCCGGCAGTTGATGCCCATTCTCCGCAGCGTCAGATAATAGTCCTTGTCCACCTTGCCGATCGATCCGATGTCATCGTACATAAAGCGGACCTCGACCCCCTGCGCCGCCTTTTGCTTGAGAATCTGCAAAATCGCATCCCACATCACGCCTTCTTCCACAATGAAAAACTCCATGAAGATAAAGCTCTCTGCGCGCGCCAGCTCCGTGAGCAAATCACGCCAAAAGGCTTCTCCGTCTGCAAAAAAGCGTGTCTGTGTCGCGGTGAACGCGCCCTGCCCCGTCGTGTTGCGGATATACGCTGCCTGTCCGGCGTACAGGCCGCCGTCCTTTTCCAGCAGAACATCCGCGCGGGGATCATGGCAGATGTGCCGTGCGCTCTCCTCCTGCACCTGCTTCATGAATACACGCTGACGGTGGGTCAGATGATTGTCCGCAAAGAAAATATACACCACGGTGCCGAGCAGAGGCGCCAGCAAAACGAGAATCAGCCACGGGATTTTTGACTCCGTTGTCATGTCGCGGTTGACAATCGTCAGCACCACGATAACACTGAGCACTGTGAAAATAACATTGAACACCGTATAATAACTGTTCAGCCAAGTCAGTGCAGCAGCAAAAATCAGTACCTGCATCACAACGGCAAGTGTGACAATGGTCATTCTGCCGAACAAGACCTTCAGATAACGCATGTCAATGCCTCCCGATCCTCTCTATACCATATATGCCGGGCGTCCTTTTGAAGAACGCCCGGCATTTGTAAAAAGCTTATCCCGAAAGCTCAATACTACATAAAAACCAAAAGGATTCTTCAGAAAATCTTATATATTATCTGATTTATTATATCACAAAGTTCCAAAGCAATCAATGGTTTTTCAATATTTTTATCCCAAATCAGACAGTATCCCCTGTATCAGGGATGCGTGGTGCACCTCATCCCGCGCCAACCGATCCAGCAGCTGTCCCGTCTCACGCTCTCCGATCCGCCGCGCCGCCTCGCGATACTGTTCCTCCCCCACCAGCGCCAGTCTGCGGGCGTCAAGCAGCATCGGCACCGGCGCGTCGGGATAGCGGATCGAAGCGGCGTCATAGGGGCGAAAATGCCCGCGGTGAAAACTGCCGCAGCGCGGCGCAACTCCCGTCGCCGCCGTCAGTTGACACAGCAGGCGGCGATGCAGAAACTCCGTCTGCGCCATGCACTCCATCAGCTGGCCGGCACGCGCCATTTTGCCGGACAGCACGCCGGCGCAGTATTCCAGATAATTGCAGCGGTCTGTGATCCCGTCCCGCGCGAAGATCAGCCCCAGCAAAATCTTCCCCGCCGCCACATCCGGCTGCCGCGGACGCACAGACGGATACGGCAGCTCCAGCCGGCAACTGCGCGGCGTTTTCTGTAAATCGGTTTTCA
>DBGFNI010000008.1:0-15313 GCA_048527645.1 Eubacteriales bacterium
TGTTGGATTTGAAGAGATTTCTGTATGCGATACTATTCGCATTATGTTTTCTTTTTTTGTTCGGATGCTCCGATACAAAAGACGATGTACGCTATGCGCTCCCCATAGATGCTTCCGAGATAGAAGATTTCAAGTGCGTTTGCTCGACGGCCGGTGAAACAGAGTTTGTTATCGAGAATGATCACGCAAAAGAATTATACACTTATATAACAAACCAGTGGCAGAACGCAAAAGAAACGGAGATTGACAGAACAGAGCAAAGCTATGTTTATCTTTCCTTTCAAGACGGTGCGCCATTCTTGATTCCAAGCCGAGAATCTACAGCTGTGGCATCTGATACGCTTGCAGAGTCTGAGAAACATTTTTACGGTGTGTTCTGGATTTGTGAAAATGATACTTTGATATTCACGGCAATGCCAATGACATCCTTTCAAAAATACTACAGGCTTCCCGAAGGAACCTATCACAAAGTGCTTGAAATGGCAACACAGCTGAACTTAACCAAATGAAAGCCTTAACTTCAAACAATCAATACTTTCCGAAAGAATCACATCTTTCCATCCGATTTTCGCCAATCGGTGCAAAAGGGGCGGGGAGATAAACGATCGCATAGATTGAAAGCGAAAGGGCGGTCTTTGACGGAGAGCGCCCTTTTGGGGAGTATTTCGAGGCAAGCAAGTGAAAACATTAAACTTAACCCAAGGGTCAATTTTTCAAAAGCTCCTATATTTTTCATTGCCGATGATCGCAGGCAATTTGCTGCAACAGGTCTACAACCTTGCAGACACGCTGATTGTCGGACGGTATATCGGCGCAGACGCGCTTGCGTCTGTCGGCTCAGCCTATACGCTGATGATTTTTATCACGTCGATTATCATCGGTCTGTGTATGGGGAGCGGCGCATCCTTTGAAAGATCGAGAAAATGGCAAAAAGAATTTTGGTATGCAGCAATTCTGCTTTTTGGAAAGACACGTTGGTCAAGGGCGGTTATGAGGCGGTCGGCGCGGCGGGATTATCTCTTTTGAATTTCGCCTGCCAGCTCAAAGCCTTTTTTCGCAGCAATCACCGCAATGATTTCGTTGATGACAGCGGCAGCGGCAATCGTGCCCTGCACGATTTGCACAAGCGGCGGTGCGGCGGAAAGTGTCGAACAGATAATGCCGGTGAACACCAGCGACACGCCGGAATGGGGGAGCAGCGTCAGCCCGAGATATTTTCGGACGGTGTCCGGCATGTGCGTTGCCCCGGCGCCGATCCTTGCTCCGAAATATTTTCCGAAGGCGCGGAAAAAAATATAGACAAAGGTATACAGTCCCGCGCCGAGAATCAGACGGAAGTTGAGGGGCGCGCCCAGATCAACGATTGCGACGAGCAAAGAGACGCTGAGGATCGGAGAAAAAACCGTTGTGATGTCCTTCAGGCGTTCCGGCGTTACAAGATTGGCAAACACGGCGGAAAATGCAACGCCCATCAGCATATAATTGAGTGTGACGCCGGAAAGCAGAAACGTGTTGCACAGCCAGCCGATCAGCATGGTCAATGTGATGCCGCACAGCATAACGGCGAGCGTCGGCGCGCCTTTTTTGATTCGGCGCAGAAGCATGTCGGCAGGCAGACCGACGCCACCGCAAATCGGAACCGGCAAAAAGTCCATACGGGCTTGCATATACGTTTGAAATCCCGATGTGCCACCCATCCGGCGGATGTGCGCGACAAACGCCGCGCAGCAGTGTTGCAGACACGCCAGATAGAGCGCGTCCTTATCCGGAAAATTGTGATAGATCAGCCCTTTGCTGATGCCGCTCTTGCAAATTCGGTTCACCGTGCCTCCGGCATAGCCCGCCGCGCCGAACTCCGCAATTGCCGTGCTCATAATCCGGGAAACGGTGCGCTCTGTTTTTTCGCTTTTTATGGTATCTTCCAATATAGAATAAACCGATCGGTCTATTATTATAACAATAATAGACCGATCGGTCAATAATATAAGAAGATCTTTTCGATAAGTTCAAATGATTTCTGATTTATATCAATATTTTTCGCTGCGGTCGGTGCGGGCTTTTTCGGATGCCGCAGTCGCTGTGCGGTCTACCGCGGGTCGGTGAGCTGACAGATCCACTTTTTACGGAAAAAATGGCGGATACACAAAATGCCTTTCGGGATGTCTTCCGCTGCAAACATGACGGCGATGATCGCAACAAACGGCAGATGAAGGACAAGCCCGGCGATACAGACGGCGGGGATGCCCATGCAGTACAGCGAGCCGAGTTCAAAATAGCATCCCGTTTTGGTGTCGCCCCCCGCGCGGAAGATGCCGCAGATGGACGTGTAGGGGATCATATGAATGCCTATCCAAAGACCGTAAAGCAACAGTAGGGCGGAGGCGGTGGCGCGGGATGTTTCTGTTTCAAAGGCGAACAGGGAGAGCAGCGGATTGCGCACGGCAATCAATACCGCGCCGAACAGCACTCCGGCAAGCGGCGTGGCAACGAGAAAGCGCCGCGCCGTGGCGACCGCCTCCTCATAATCGCCTCTGCCGACCGCTTTTCCGACCAGAATCGAGGAGGCGCTGCAGATGCCCGCAAAGAAAACGAAGAACAGTTGCTGGACGGACTCATAAACGGTATAGCCCGCGTAGTCTTCTGTGGCTTGCCGTGCCAGCACCATGACATAGATGTTTGTGCCGACTGCCCACATGCTCTCATTGAGCAATACCGGGGCGGCGGTTTTGATGAATTTTTGCAGAAAGCCCTTTTGCATCGGGAAAACTTCGGTGAGAGAAAAGCGCACCGCGTTGTTGCCAAACAGTACAAACAGCAGAACAATCACCGCTTGCAGCACGGCACCCGTTGCCGTCGCAACAGCGGCGCCGCGCACGCCCCAGGCGGGAAAGCCGAGGCGACCGCCGATGAGGCAGAAATTCAGAAACGTATTGCATATGACACTGAAGCAGGAGGAAATGAGCGGGACCGAAACCTTCTCCGTGGCGCGCAGCGCGGCACAGGTGATCTGGGAAAACATGATGAACGGGATGGCGCAGGCTAAAATTTTCACATAGACTATGGCGTTTTTTGCGACATCTGCCGAGGCGCCGAACAGGCTGACACACAGCGCGGGAAAAAAGCGAAGCGCGAGCGCGAACAGCATGGCAAAGCTCATGGAAAAGAGCAGCGCCACGCCGTAGGAGCGGTGAATCCCCCGCCGGTCATTGATGCCCCAGTATTGTGAAATCAGCGTTGCGGCGCCGGAAGAAAAGCCGAAGGAAACGACATTGAGCAAAAAGGTGAAGCGTCCCGCAACGCCGATCGCCGCGGTTGCGGTGTCGCCCATCGGCACGATCATCATCGCGTCAACAAGCGAGCCGCAGGAGGTTAACAGATTTTGCAGGGCGACCGGAATCGCAAGAGAAAGTGCTGCTTTGAAAAAAATGCGAAGAGATGGTGTTGTCTGCATGACAGCGGAGGTACTCCTTTGAAAATGTATTCTGATGTCTGCCGATTTGACGCAGGCAAGGCGACTTTCTGAACATTATAGCACAGGGGATAAGCAGAATCAACCCCCTGATTTGGAAAAATTGCGGCATACCGGAAAACAAGCGAAAAACGCGTGCTTTTGGCAAGGAGCGCGCTGTGCATACAAAAATCAGGACAGCACTTTTTGTTTCACGGTATATTTTATCTGTTTTCGTGCACACTGAATGACGGTGATGAAATATGGAATCAGTATGGCGGGACAGCGTACAGCTTCCGTCTTTTCCGATGCTGGAAGAAAAAATCAGCACGGAGGTTTTGATTATCGGCGGCGGGATGTGCGGCATTTTATGTGCATATATGCTGCAGCAGGCGGGCGTGCCGTATATTTTGCTGGAGGCGGACCGGATTTGCAGCGGCGTCACGGCGAATACGACGGCTAAAATCACGTCGCAGCACGGGCTGCTTTACAGCAAGCTGCAGCGCCGTTTCGGGAGCGAGACGGCAAAGGAATATTATCGGTTACAGCAGGCGGCGTTGGCGCGGTACCGCACGATGGCGCAAACGGTAGATTGCGATCTGGAGGATGCCGACGCGTATTTGTACACGCTTCAGCATGTTGAAAAACTGAAAAAAGAGTGTGCGGCGTTGCAGCAGATCGGCGCCCCGGCGGAGTTTTTGTCAAAGCTCGATTTGCCGTTTGCCGTTGCGGGGGCGATTCGCTTGCCGGGGCAGGCGCAGTTTCACCCACTGAAATTTGTGAGCGGTATTGCAAAGGATTTGAATATCCGCGAGCACAGCGCGGTGCGCGCGTTTGACGGGGAAGCGTATCAGACGGGCGCAGGCTCTGTCCGGGCGCGGAAAACCATTGTGACAACGCATTTTCCCATCTGGAACAAGCACGGCGCCTATTTCTTAAAGCTGTATCAGCACCGCTCCTATGTGCTGGCGCTGGAAAACGCGGGGAAAGTCAACGGGATGTATGTGGATGAAAGCGGCAAGGGACTGTCGCTTCGCATGTACGGGGATCTGCTTTTGCTGGGCGGCGGTTCTCACCGCACCGGACAAAACGGCGGCGGCTGGAAGGAGCTTGAGCGTGTCGCCCGGGAATACTATCCGGAGGCAACCATACGCTATCGTTGGGCGACGCAGGATTGCATGACGTTGGACGGCATGCCGTATATCGGCAGGTATTCGCGGCGAACGCCGGATCTGCTGGTTGCGACCGGCTTTCAGAAATGGGGCATGACGGGCTCTATGGTCGCGGCAGAGCTGCTGCGCAATATTGTTTTGGGGAAGGGGACAGCACACAATATATTCTCCCCCTCTCGCAGCATGCTGCACCCGCAGCTCGCCGTAAACGGGGCGCATGCGATCTGGAATCTGATCCGACCGAGCAAGCCGCGCTGTCCGCACATGGGCTGTGCACTGCAATGGAATGATCAGGAAAACACCTGGGACTGCCCGTGCCACGGCTCGCGCTTTGCCCCGAACGGAAAGCGTCTGGACGGCCCGGCAACCGGTGATCGCAAAGCGACCCGCTCGCCGCACGCATAAACGGCTGACAGATCTGAGCAAATCCCACGAAGAGCGGACATCTTGCTTGTTTGCAAGACGTCCGCTCTCTTATTTTTCGATTGATATGTTACGGTGCGCATGCGGCGCACCTTTTTTCATTTTTCACAGCCCGTGATGCGGGGTGCTTTTTGCTGTAAGATATGTAAATATATGGAAAGAAGGATTGCTTTTTTATGATGAATGTGATAAAATATTGTCAGAAAAGGTTTTGATGCCAGCGGAGGACGGCTATGAACATTTTACACATGAAGTATGCGGTTGAGGTGGCAAAAGCCGGCTCGATCAACAAGGCGTCGGAGGCACTTCTCATTGCACAGCCGAATTTGAGCCGATCGATCAAGGAACTGGAGAGCGATCTGGGAATTGTGATCTTCGACCGTACTGCGAAGGGCATGCTGTTAACACCGCAGGGGGAGCAGTTTATCGGATATGCGAAAAAGATTTTGGATCAGATTGATCAGGTGGAGACCCTATATAAGACCGGCAACCCACTGAAGCGCACCTTTTCCGTGACGGTGCCCAGAGCAACCTATATCGCGGATGCCTTTGCACGCTTTTCGGCACAGATCGGTCACGAACCGGCGGAACTTTTTTACAAAGAGACCAACGCCTCCCGCGCGATCAAAAATGTGCAGTCTGCGGATTACAAGCTGGGGATCATCCGCTACGCAGAAAATTATGACCAGTATTTCAAGGCGTCGCTGGACGAAAAGGGCATGGTTTATGAGTTGGTTGCGGAGTTTTGCTATGTATTGGTGATGCACCGTGACAGCCCGCTTGCCGCATTGCCGGAAATCCATTATGAAGATCTGCGTCCGTATATTGAAGTGGCGCACGGCGACCCGTATGTGCCCTCACTTTCACTGGCACAGATGAAAAAGCAGGAGCTGCCGGACAATACCGACCGCAGAATTTTTGTGTTCGAGCGCGCCAGCCAGTTTGAACTGCTCTCCGAAAATCCGGAGGTGTTTATGTGGGTGTCGCCGCTGCCGCAAAAGCTGCTGGAACGGTACGGGCTGGTGCAGCGCGTTTGCCCAGACAACACCCGGCGCTACCGGGATGTGCTGATTCACCGCCGGGATTACAAACTGTCTGAACTGGATAATCTGTTTATCACCGAGCTATGCCGCTCCAAGCGCGAGCTGGAATAGCCGGCACGGGTCAATCTGTGTAACCCCGCGCGGTATCTGAAGCAGGTGCGTGTTGCGCTGTTCTGACTTGATGCGCGGCGGGTATATCAAAAAAGATATTACACCTATATTATTTTAATCATTCCCAAAGAATAAAAAGTTTGTTATAATTTTAACAAGCAAGAAATAAAGTCATTCCGAATAACAGGAGGAGATATTATGGCAACCAAGAAATATAAACCGGTTGACGGAGTTGAGCGGCTGGAAGAAGCGCTGGGGCGCGTGCGCGCGGCGCAGGAAAAGTATGCGAAATTCAGCCAGGAGCAGGTTGACCGAATCTTTTTAGCGGCGGCAACCGCGGCAGACCAGGCGCGGATTCGTCTGGCTAAGGAAGCGGTAGCCGAGACGGGGATGGGCGTGATCGAGGACAAGGTGATCAAGAACCATTACGCAGCGGAGTATATATACAACACCTACAAGGACACCAAGACCTGCGGCGTGATCGAAGAGGACCGTGCATTCGGAATGCGCAAGATTGCAGAGCCGATCGGCGTGATTGCGGCGGTGATCCCGACGACGAACCCGACCTCCACCGCAATCTTCAAGACGCTGCTGGCGCTGAAAACGCGCAACGGCATTGTGATTAGCCCCCACCCGCGTGCAAAGGGCTCCACGATTTCTGCGGCAAGAACGGTGCTGGAGGCGGCTGTGGCAGCCGGTGCACCGGAAGATATCATTGCATGGATTGATGTACCGAGCCTGGAAATGACCAATCTGCTGATGAAAGAGGCAGACATCATTCTGGCGACGGGCGGCCCCGGAATGGTGAAGGCGGCATATTCCAGCGGCAAACCCGCATTGGGCGTCGGCGCGGGCAACACGCCGGCAATCATCGATGATAGCGCTGACATCCTGCTGGCGGTGAACTCGGTGATTCATTCCAAGACCTTTGACAACGGCATGATCTGTGCATCCGAGCAGTCGGTGATTGTGCTGGACAGCGTATATGACGCGGTGAAAACGGAATTTGCGGCAAGAGGCTGCTATTTCCTTAATGCAGAGGAGACGGAGAAGGTACGCAAAACCATCCTGATCAACGGCGCACTGAACGCAAAAATCGTGGGACAGCGCGCGCATACCATTGCCGCGCTGGCAGGCGTCGAGGTGCCGGAGGGCACCAAGGTGCTGATCGGCGAGGTGGAGAGTGTGGAGCTGAGCGAAGAATTTGCGCACGAGAAGCTCTCCCCGGTGCTGGCAATGTACCGCGCCAAGGACTTTGGCGACGCGCTGAACAAGGCGGAGCGGCTGATCGCAGACGGAGGCTACGGCCACACCTCTTCGATTTATCTCAACGAGCAGACTGAGCAGGAAAAGCTGCGGGAATTTGAAGCGCGGATGAAGACCTGCCGGATTTTGGTGAACACTCCCTCCTCGCAGGGCGGCATCGGTGACATCTACAACTTCAAGCTTACCCCGTCGCTGACGCTGGGATGCGGCTCGTGGGGCGGCAACAGCGTATCGGAAAATGTCGGTGTGAAGCACCTGTTGAATATCAAGACTGTGGCGGAGAGGAGAGAGAATATGCTTTGGTTCCGCGCGCCGGAGAAGGTGTATGTGAAGAAGGGCTGCCTGCCCGTGGCATTGGATGAATTGAAAAATGTGATGGGGAAGAAGAAGGCCTTCATCGTAACGGATAGCTTCCTGTATCACAACGGCTACACCCGTGCCATCACGGATAAGCTGGATGAAATGGGAATTGTGCACACGACGTTCTTTGAGGTTGCGCCGGATCCGACGCTGGCGTGTGCAAAAGCGGGCGCGGCACAGATGAGAGCGTTTGAACCGGACTGCATTATCGCGCTGGGCGGTGGCTCGGCAATGGATGCGGGGAAGATCATGTGGGTGCTGTATGAGCATCCTGAAGTGGACTTTGCAGACATGGCAATGCGCTTTATGGATATTCGCAAGCGTGTATACACCTTCCCGAAGATGGGAGAAAAGGCATATTTTATTGCGATTCCGACCTCTGCGGGCACCGGCTCGGAGGTTACGCCCTTCGCGGTGATTACCGATGAGCAGACGGGTGTGAAGTATCCGCTGGCAGACTACGAGCTTTTGCCGGATATGGCAATCATTGATACAGACTTCCATATGTCGGCGCCCAAGGGGCTGACGGCTGCGTCGGGAATCGACGCGGTGACACATGCGCTGGAGGCATATGCGTCGATGATGGCAACGGACTATACAGACGCGCTGGCGCTGAAGGCATTGAAGGTGATCTTTGAATATCTGCCGCGTGCATATGACAACGGTCTGACAGACACAGAGGCGCGCGAGAAGATGGCGAATGCGGCAACGATGGCGGGCATGGCGTTTGCAAACGCGTTCTTAGGTGTATGCCATTCGATGGCGCATAAGCTGGGCGCATTCCATCACCTGCCGCACGGCGTGGCAAACGCGCTGATGATCGACGAGGTGATTCGGTTCAATGCGGCGGAGGTACCGGCGAAGATGGGTACGTTCCCGCAGTATGACCATCCGCACACGCGTGCTCGTTACGCAGAGGTAGCGGACTATCTGGGACTGGGCGGCAAGACGGAAGAAAAGAAGGTTGAAAATCTGATCAACGCGCTGGATGAGCTGAAGGCGCGCGTCGGAATTCAGCCGACGATCCGTGACTATGTGGCAGACGAGAAGGACTTTTTGGATAGACTGGATGAGATGACGGAGCAGGCCTTTGACGATCAGTGCACCGGTGCAAATCCCCGTTATCCGCTGCTCTCGGAAATCAAGCAGATGTATCTGAACGCTTATTACGGAAAGACCTTTTCCGAATTGAAGACACCTGACGCACGTCAGATCAAAGACAGCGCTGACGACGCGGATTACAAACAGAGCTTCCGCCGTGCGAAAAACGGTATTCATCAGAAACTGTGAGGAGGAGTGCAGCAATGAAATTGGATCGAGTGATTGCAGTCAGAAACGCGAAAACCATCTACCGTGACGGTGACCGCTGTATCAAGTCATTTCACGAGGAGTATTCCAAGGCGGATGTGCTCAACGAGGCGCTCAATCAGGCGCGGATTGAAGAAACCGGCCTGAACATCCCGAAAATTCTCGAAGTGACCAAAATCGACGGAAAATGGGCGATCGTATCCGAATTTATCAAGGGCAGGACCATGGCGCAGTTGATGGAGGAAAACCCGGACAAAAAGGATGAATATCTGGAGCAGCTGGTTGATTTGCAGATCAGCGTTCACAGCAAGACCTGTCCTCTGCTCAATAAGCTGAAGGACAAAATGAACCGCAAGATCAGCGCGGCAGAGCTGGATGCCACTACGCGCTACGATCTGCATACGCGCCTGGAGGGCATGCCCAAGCATAACAAGGTATGCCACGGCGACTTTAACCCCTCCAACATCATCATCACAGAGGACGGCACACCCTATATTCTGGACTGGTCGCACGCAACGCAGGGAAATGCGTCTGCGGATGCTGCACGGACCTATCTGCTGTTCTGGCTCAACGGGGATATTGACGGCGCAAAGAAATATCTGGATCTGTTCTGCCAAAAGAGCAATACGGCGCGCCAGTATGTGCAGAAATGGATGCCCATTGTTGCTGCTTCGCAGTCGGTGAAGGGCAACGAGAAAGAGCGCGCATTCCTGCTCAGCTGGGTGAATGTCGTCGACTACGAATAATCGTTTGAAACAAACTGACGGGGATTTGACCGATTCCCGTCGGTTTGTCGTGAAAACCTAACCGTTCGCGTAATAATGAATTCAATATCAGAAGGGAATATCACTATGAAAATTACGGTTTGTATCGGTTCCTCCTGCCATATCAAGGGTTCCCGTCAGGTGGTGGAACAGCTTCAGTTTTTGATTTCGGAAAACAATCTCGGCGACAAAATCGAACTCGGCGGCACCTTTTGCATGAGCAAATGCCAGCAGGGCGTTTGCGTGACGGTGGATGATGAATTCTACTCCGTAACGCCTGATTCCGTGAAAGACTTTTTTGATCAAAACGTATTGCCCAAGGTATAACGACGCCTGCGCGTGTCATTTTGATGCTATTATGTGAGGAGGGGATTTGATTGCCGAATTGTCTGACCTTAAAGAAATCAAACTGCAAAAACTGCTACAAATGTATTCGGCACTGTCCTGTGAAGTCCATTCGCTTTTCAGGCAATCAGGCACATATCATCGACAACGAGTGCATTCTCTGCGGACAATGCTTTGTGGTTTGTCCGCAGGATGCAAAGGCCATTGTGGATGAAACGGAAAAGGTAAGGGTGCTGTTGCAGGGAGATGAAAAGGTGATTGTCAGTCTCGCGCCGTCTTTTATTGCAAATTATGACGGGGTGGGGATTGACGCAATGCGTCAGGCATTGCAGCAGCTTGGCTTTTACGATGTGGAAGAAACTGCGATTGGCGCCACGATGGTTAAAACGGAGTATGATCGGATCCTTTCTGAGGAGCAGCGGGACGTTTTGATATCATCCTGCTGCCATTCGATCAATCTCCTGATTCAAAAGTATTTTCCCCAGCTACTGCCGTATTTGGCGGATGTCGTATCTCCGATGCAGGCACACTGTCTGGATATCAAAAAGCGTTTTCCCGGCGCCAAAACGGTCTTTATCGGCCCCTGCGTGGCGAAGAAGGACGAGGCAGAGCACTATGAGGGGATTGTCGATGCGGTTCTCACCTTTGAGGAGTTGACGCAGATGCTTAGGGAGGCGCAGATTGAACTGAAGCATGAGGTGTTGCCGTGTGCAGAAAGCCGTGCGCGCTTTTTCCCCACCACCGGCGGCATTCTCAAGACGATGCGTGCCGAAATGCCGGACTATCAGTATTTTGCGATTGACGGCGTGGAAAACTGCATTGCTGCGCTGCAGGATCTGGAAAACGGAAAAATTCATCACTGCTTCATCGAGATGTCCGCGTGCGCGGGCAGCTGCGTCGGCGGGCCGGTGATGGAAAAGTATCACCGTTCGCCGGTCAAGGATTATCTTGCGGTTGCAAACTTTGCCGGAGAAAAGGATTTTGACATTGCGCAACCCGGTGATGTTGCGATGCGAAAGGCATTTGAACCGATTGAGCGGCACAATCAGATGCCCTCGGAACAGGAAATCAGCACAATTTTGCGTCAGATGGGCAAATTTAAGCCCTCACAAGAGCTCAATTGCGGCTCCTGCGGATACGATTCCTGCCGGGAAAAGGCGATTGCGATTTATCAGGGCAAGGCGGAGATTTCCATGTGTCTGCCGTTCTTGAAGGAAAAAGCGGAGAGCTTTTCCGATACGATTGTGAAAAACACGCCCAACGGTCTGATTGTGCTCAATGAACAGCTGGAGGTGCAGCAGATCAACACCGCCGCGCTGCAGATCATGAATCTGCGCAGCGCATCGGATATCATGGGAGATCAGGTGGTGCGGATTCTGGATCCCGGTGTGTTTATCAATGTGCTCAACACCGGCAGAGGTGTGTACAACGAGCGGGAATATCTGGCAGAATACAAGCGCTATGTGGAGCAGACGATCGTTTTTGACCGGGAAAGCAGAATGCTGATCTGCATCATGCGCGATGTGACGGACGAGGAAAACGAGCGCGAGAAGAAAGAAAAAATCAGCCGGCAGACGGTTGAGGTCGCAGATAAGGTTGTTGACAAGCAGATGCGAATTGTACAGGAAATCGCTTCGTTGCTCGGTGAGACGGCGGCGGAAACCAAAATTGCGCTGTCCAAACTGAAGGAGTCCATTTCTGATGAATGATTTGTGTGCGGATATCGGATATAAAAGTGTGAATCATGCCGGCGAGCAGCTGTGCGGCGACCATGTGGATGTGGTGGAACAAAACGAGAACTCGACGGTGATCGTTTTGGCGGACGGCTTGGGAAGCGGTGTGAAAGCGAGCATTCTCTCCACGCTGACCTCAAAAATCATCTCAACCATGATGGCGGAGGGGCTGTCGATCGAGGAGTGTGTTTCGACCATCGCGGCAACGCTGCCGGTATGTTCGGTGCGCGGCGTGGCATATTCCACGTTTACCATTATTCATCTGATTGACAACGAGACGGCGGAGTTGATTCAGTATGACAACCCGCAGATCATTTTTATCCGGGACGAAAAGCTGTACGACTATCCGAAAACGGAGATGAGCATCGGCGGAAAAAAGATCTATCAGTCGGTGATCAAGCTGCAGGAAAACGATATTTTTGTCGCCATGAGCGACGGCTGCCCGCACGCGGGGATCGGCACCGGATATAATTTCGGCTGGAAAATTGAGGATATTGCCGCCTTTATGGAAACGCTTGCTCCCGTCGGCTATACGGCGAAAACGCTGTCAACCATTCTGGTGGACGAATGCTATAAGCTGTATGGAAACGAGCCGGGGGACGACGCGACCGCATGCGTTGTGCGCGTGCGCAAGCGAGAACCGATGAATTTGCTCTTTGGTCCTCCTGCCAACCGGGATGACTGTGACCGCATGATGTCGCTGTTTTTCTCCAAGGAGGGCAAGCATATCATCTGCGGGGGAACAACCTCGTCCATCGCGGCAAAGTATTTGCACAAGCCGCTCAAGCCCAGTCTGAACTTTGACAGCCCTGATATTCCGCCCACGGCGGAGCTGGAAGGGGTCGATCTGGTGACGGAGGGTGTGATCACCGTCAACAAGGTGTTGACCTATGCCAAGGACTATTTGAAGGACAACGAGAGCTATGAGCAATGGAGCATGAAGCGGGACGGCGCTTCTCAAATATGCAGACTGCTGTTTGAGGAGGCGACAGACATCAACTTCTATGTCGGCAGAGCAATCAACCCTGCCCATCAGAATCCCGATCTTCCCATCAATTTCAGCATCAAAATGAATTTGGTGCAGGAACTGTCAGAATGTCTGAAAAAAATGGGAAAGCGAATCAAGGTGAGTTATTTTTAAGGCAGAAGCGGAGCATTTTTTCTTACCTGCCGCTGCAATCTATCGGAAAGGATCGGTCAAAACGCATGAGAAAATTTGATACCAAGGTGCAATACCTGAAATATAAAGTGCTGCGCGAGGTTGCGCGGCAGGCTTGGAACGATACACTTTTGGAAAATATTCTGAATATTCCGAAAACCATCGTTCCGGGGAATACCCCCACCATGCGTTGCTGTGTATATAAAGAGAGAGCGATCCTTGCCGAGCGGGTCAAGATCGCCATGGGCGGCAACACGGACAATCCCAATGTGATTGAGGTGATTGACATCGCCTGCGACGAATGTCCCGCAGCCGGCTATGAGGTGACGGATTCCTGCCGCGGGTGTCTTGCGCATCGGTGTGAGGACGTCTGCAAGCGCGGCGCGATTTCTTTTGATCACAATCATGAGGCGCACATTGACAAGTCAAAGTGTGTGGAGTGCGGCGCCTGCGCCAAGGTCTGCCCCTATACGGCGATTGTCAATCGCAAGCGTCCCTGTCAGAACGCCTGTAAGATCAAGGCAATCTCCATCAACAGTGAAAATGCCGCGAGCATTAACAACGAGAAGTGTATTTCCTGCGGCGCCTGCGTATATCAGTGCCCGTTCGGCGCGATTATGGATAAGTCCTACATACTGAACGTGGTGGATTTGCTGAAGAAAAACAGGGAAAACCCACAGGAAAAGCTGTATGCGGTGGTTGCACCGTCCATTTCCAGTCAGTTCACCTATGCAAAGCTTGGACAGGTGATTGCAGGGCTGAAAAAACTCGGCTTCCATGCAGTGGTGGAGGCGGCGCTGGGCGCTGATATGGTCGCGCAGACAGAATCTGCGGAACTGGTGGAAAAGGGCTTTTTGACCAGCTCCTGCTGCCCTGCGTTTGTATCCTATATCAAGTCGGAATTTCCGAATCTGGTGCCCTATATTTCACACAATTTGTCACCGATGGCGGCGATTGCCAAGTACATCAAGGACACCACTGAGCATGCGAAGGTCGTCTTTATTGGTCCTTGCACGGCGAAAAAAGCAGAGGCGCTGTCTGATCGGGTCAAGCCGTATGTTGATGCGGTGCTGACCTTTGAGGAATTGCAGGCGCTGTTTGACAGTTGTGACATTGATATCATGACGCTGGAGGAGGACGTGCTGGACAATGCTTCCTATTTCGGGCGGATTTTCGCGCGCAGCGGCGGCGTATCAGACGCAGTCGGGCAGGCGATCAAGGAGCAGGAACTGACCTTTGCGCTCAAGGCGGCGGTTTGCGACGGAATTGAGGCGTGCCGCACCGCGCTCTTGAAAAAGAACAAAAACGTACTGGATGCGAACTTTATCGAGGGAATGGCCTGTGTCGGCGGATGTATCGGTGGGGCAGGCTGCCTGACGCACGGGGAAAAGAACAAGGCTCAGGTTGATGAATACGGCAGGGAAGCGATGGAAAAGACCATTTCCGACGCGCTCTCTGTGCTCAAATTTTCCTAAAGCCCGCTGCCTGCAAGCAAATGACAAATGAAAAAACGGACTGAAATACTTCAGTCCGTTTTGTTTACAGATACGTGCGCAGCCGTGCAATGTTGTTGTCTTCAAAGGTGATGACGTCCTGTGCGAGCTTGGTGGCTGCGGCGGGACAGCTGTTTTTGCAGTTGTTCAGGGCGCGTGTGGCGTCAATCACGCCCATGACGGACCCGTTGATCATCAGCTCTGCGATTTTTGAGGTGGAATTGTCGATGAGCGTATTCATATGAATACCCGCTTCCGCCGGCAGCTTTTGCAGCAGCGAAATGTCCTTGGGCGATTCTCCCTGCTCCAGCAGCAGCTTGGTTGCCTCGACGGAGAAATTTTCATAGCCGAGCAGCTGCGTCGTCATATCCTGTCTCAGCGCCGGGTTTTCCACCTTGGGTAACAGCGTGTTGATGGAATCGGAGCCCATTTTAACATTTTTATAGATGTCATGCACCAGTTTGAGATTCGGGTCAGTGTGATCCTGATTTTTGACGTTTTGACATGTGCTGCAATTGTTTGATTGTTGTTCCTGCTTCATTGTGATCTTTTCCTTTCCGTTATTTGGAAACATCGGGTTGATTATGCTTCCGATATTAGTATGGCTGATTTGACAGCAAAATTCACAATAAATTTTTGCCTCCTGTGCAGTTTTACCTTGACGCAGATCGGTGGATCATATATAATA
>DBGFNI010000009.1:0-4802 GCA_048527645.1 Eubacteriales bacterium
GTCAAGCTGTTCCAAAATATACACACGCATGGAGCGCACACCGAACTGTATCATTTCGTCATAGTCCGCATAGGCGTCGCCCATATAAATATCAATCCGGTTTCCGATGATCCCGCCGCCGACGTCTTCGGCATAATACACCCCGTCATAGGCGTTGAGCGATTCACCCTCAACATAAACTGCCGTGCCGAGACTGATTACACGGGGGTCAACGGCGATGAAGTTTTTCTGCGGGACCTTACCCGTCGCAGTCAATGTATTATAACTGCCGTAGGCAGTCGCACTGACGTCAATGTAGTGCGAATAATAGTGCACCTTGCCGTCACTGCCGACGATGGACCCGCCCACACCGCGGATCACCTCCCGGTTCACCGGTTGCTTGGTGATCTCCTCGGCGATGATTTGTTCATCGGCAAGCACGCCGTTTTCATAGCGCTTCTGCACCGTCACGGTGTGCCAGCCGTCTGTGCCCTCACTGAGCACGCGGCTCTCCCCGCGGGGAATGTTTGTCACATATGAGGTGTTCTCCTGACAGGGCAGCACCTCGTCGCGCACCTGAACATCAAAGGTGACGCGGATGACCTGAATCTCCATATTCTCCTCCACCTGTGTGTCAGGGGAAGGAATGACGCGGTCGTTTTCACCGACCGTAATCCCCTCGCGATCAAGCAGCGACTGCACGGTGCGGTACGCGCTCGAAAGCACATAAACCGGCTCTTGCGTGCCGACCGTCAGCTTCAGACGGACAACCGCAGGCTTGACGCTTGGCTTCAGCGGGGTGGAAGCCGGAGCCATCGCCGACAAATCCGATGCAAGCTGCGTGTTGACCGCAGCCTGCTCCACCATCACGGAAGCTTGGGAAAAACTATACCGGATTCCTGCGGCGGGAGCAGTAATGCAGTTAAGCACAACCGCCATTGTAACAGCGGAAAAACCAAATGCGCTCACCAACTGCCGCTTACCGAAGCCGCGCAGTTCCTCTTTCGTAACAAAGCGCACCGACTGTTTGCCGCGCTTTGCAAAAGTTCCGACTTTTTTGCAGGCGCACAGAAAACAATCTGCAACACCGGAACAACACCGCCGGGTCATTTTGCTTGCAATCAATTTCACAGCCTGTAATTTTTCAAACAGGCAATCAAAGCAGACCTGAAAAGTAACGGTGATCAGCTTGCATACACGGCGCATACGACGGATAAAACGGCGAACGGCGCGTTTGCATTTTGCCGCTGCGGTCTTTTTTCCGCGAGGTGTACCGGAGCAAGCGGATGTAGCCTTACCTTTCTTTCCCTTGCACATAGCGATGTTATTTCCATTGGTAAAGTTCGATACCATGGGTAATAAACCCCTCCTCTCTGCCGATGCTCAGACAAACCGAACCGCCGATGCGGCATGCCCGGGACTTTCGCCAAGCGCATGCGTCACATGCTCACACAGCGAGCGTGCGCAGCGCAGTTCAAAATCAAAATAGACGCGAAATCATGTCTGATTTACCGGCCTGTCAGCCGAGTCTCTCACTACGGGTTCAGGATTATAGCACGCAGCTGAGAATTTGTCAAGCAACCCTGCCGCTATTTTAGTCCGAAAATGCCGCAAAATCGGTCGAATTGTGGGGGATTCTTAACATTTTGCGTGCCATTTTCGATCAAAAATGGAGCAACGATGACATTTTGCCGATTCCCGCCGAAGCAAAAGTCGTGCAAAACCTTGTGCTGCAAAGGGTTGGGCAGTTTTTCCGACCTCCTTTTTCCGTTCTTGTTTCCTGTCTGTTTTTTCGGTTTTGGGGTCCGTTTTTCTTCCGTTTTTCCGATTTGATTTGTGAACTTTTTATTAACTTTCACTTCCCGGCGTTTTTTTCGGTAAAAAATTACCATTTTTTGGTAATTCCAGTGCCAAAAAAACAGAACGTTGATTTTCGCTTTTTGTGCAGTCGATCCCGGGCGGCAAATAACCCCAAAGCGCAGAAAATGAGAGACAGCGTATGAGCAATCGGACGTTTTCACGCCCGGACAGATGATACAAGCATCTGACGCTTGCAAATATATGCGTCACCTGCGGCGGATATACCTGCCTGTCTCAACCCTCCCACCGGAGAAATTCGCTGTGCACAAAAAAACACCCTGTCCGCAGACAGGGTGTTTTGCAATTATTCCGCTGACGCGCAAAAGCCGCAAAGGCTTATGCGTTTTTGCAAAAGTGTCGGAGAAAATACCGGTGAACGGAGACGTCCTGCGTCAGTTCCGGATGAAAGGCAGTCACCAGTTGATTGCCCTGCTCTGCCGCCACGATTTTGTTTTCGCACACAGCAAGCACGCTGACCCCATCTGCGCAGCTGAGAATATACGGCGCGCGGATAAACGTCATGGGTACCATTCCGATTCCGGCAAAATTCTCTTCGGCATGAAAACTGCCCAGCTGCCGCCCGTATGCGTTGCGCTTGGCGACCGTGTCCATGGTGCCGAGATGCACCGTGTCATCGCCGTCAATTTTGGCGGCAAGCAAAATCAGCCCGGCGCAGGTGCCGAATACCGGCAGCCCACCTTGAATCATGCCGCGCAGCGCATCCATCATATCCAATTCCCGCAGCAGCTTCCCCATCACCGTGCTCTCTCCACCGGGAATAATCAATCCGTCCATTCCCTTCTTCAAATCGCACGCCTGACGGATTTCAAAGGAGTCGGCGCCCAAAGCGGAAAGCATGGCCGCATGCTCCGCAAACGCGCCCTGCAGCGCAAGAATTCCGATTCGCATCATTTGCCTCTCTCTGCCATCAACAGCGCAATTTCCTGTTCGTTGATCCCGACCATTGCCTCGCCCAGATCCTCAGAGAGCTCAGCCAGCATCTTATGATCGTTGAAGTTGGTGACTGCCTTGACGATTGCCGCCGCACGTTTTGCGGGATTGCCAGATTTGAAAATACCGGAGCCGACAAACACGCCCTCTGCCCCCAACTGCATCATCAGCGCAGCGTCCGCGGGGGTCGCAACGCCGCCCGCTGCAAAATTAACCACCGGCAGCTTGCCGTTTTCCGCGACGTACTGCACCAAAGGATAATCCACCTGCAAATCCTTCGCAGCCTGATACAGCTCGTCCTTAGACATCGTCGTTAGACGGCGGATCTCACTCTGCATCATGCGCATGTGGCGCACCGCTTGCACCACGTCACCGGTTCCCGGCTCACCCTTGGTACGGATCATGGACGCGCCTTCGCTGATTCTGCGCAAAGCCTCACCCAAATCCTTGGCGCCGCACACAAACGGAACGTCAAACTGCGTTTTGTCAATGTGATACTTGTCGTCCGCGGGCGAGAGCACTTCGCTTTCGTCGATGTAGTCGATCTCAATCGCCTGCAAAATCTGCGCCTCTGCAAAATGTCCGATCCGGCATTTTGCCATAACCGGAATAGAAACAGCCTCCTGTATCCCCTTGATCATTTTGGGATCGCTCATTCTTGCCACACCGCCTGCGGCGCGAATGTCCGCCGGAATACGCTCCAGCGCCATCACGGCGCACGCGCCGGCCTCCTGCGCGATTTTTGCCTGCTCCGGCGTGGTGACGTCCATAATCACGCCGCCTTTGAGCATCTGCGCGAGATTCTTGTTGAGTTCATAACGGTTTTCTGACATTATACTGTCCTCCTTGTGTTTTCTTTGCTGATAGTATAGCAAAATTTTGACCATATTAAAATGACCAATATTGATTTTTTTCATAATGCCAGTTTTCATCGTTTGCCGCACCACAGAAAACGCAACTGCAAACCGTCCGCCGCCCGGCAAGCATGACGGAATAAACATCAAGTCTCCATCTGACGCGCAGCAGTTTTTTTATCGAGCGATGTGCGCTGCCGCCCGCAGGGCAATCGTCTGTTTTTTAAAAGCCGGGCAAAAAAATACACGCCTGACAGATGACAGACGTGTGCTGTATTGTTTCATTGGGCAAAAAAATGCCGTTTCAACGCGAGAATAATAATTACAAAAAAAGAAGTACCTCGAATACGCATTTGCGTAACGAGGCACTCAGTTGGCTGGGGTAGAAGGATTCGAACCTACGAAATGCTGGAGTCAGAGTCCAGTGCCTTACCGCTTGGCGATACCCCATCGTGTAGTCATTTCTCATAACTTACGTCGGATATTATATCACGCAGCCGACGGATTGTCAATACCAAAATTTAATTTTTTCAAATCTTTTTTCTCTGCTCGTCCGCCGCAAACAAAAAGCCCCGCAGCTGCCCCCCCTTCCCCTCGCCGAATCGCACGCCGCCCGTTCCCACCCGAAATAACTTCCTTGCGGATTCCCGTCAGCACCGATACTTTTCCACTCTTTTTCCAAAGGGTTTTGCACTCCTTTTCCACAAGTGTGGGAAAGGAGCAGCGGAAATTGGGGAAAACGAAAAATGTCCCCTCCCTCGCCCATACTTTCAAACAGCAAAAAACGCCCGAAAAGCACAAAATCTGCGCATCTGTGACACCGCTCAACACGATATCTCGTTGCACCTCGTCCCGCCCTCTGATCCTTCGACAAAGTTCTCTTTTCCCTTTTTGATTCATATACAGATTTTAATAATCCGCTTTTCCACAAGGAAATTTTATTTTTCAACAGATTTCTAAATTTTCGCAGCTGTGGAAAAATAATACCGTAATTTTGCCCTGTTTTGTTTCGTCATTTGTTCTGCAAAGCATGCTTTTCAAAACAGAGAAACCGGCAGAATGCACAAGTGCACGCTGCCGGTTGATCGCGGAATATTCATTTTTCTTCCTATTATATTATATATATCATTCATTCCCGTTTTCGCGGCTGATACTGTG
>DBGFNI010000010.1:0-4859 GCA_048527645.1 Eubacteriales bacterium
CGCCTCCATCTCCGGCTTGAGTCCCTTTCCCTTCCGCACGCTCTCCATGATCTGGAAGGACAGGCTCTTCTCCACTCCGTGATAGATCAGATACAGCATGATGCTGTCACGCGTACCGATCACCTCAGAGATCGTGCACACGCCGTCGCGAATCAGATCCTGCGCGTTGCCCAGCCACACATCCGTGCCATGCGACAAACCGGAAATCTGCAAAAGGTCAGAGAAATTGCGCGGCTTTGCATCCACCAGCATCTGCTGCACAAACCGGGTACCGAACTCCGGCAGCCCGTAGGTGCCCACCTTGCATCCCCCGATATCCTCCGGCGTAATGCCCAGCGATTTGGTCGAGAGAAACAGATCATATACTTTCGGATCGCTCATCGGCACGTCCTTGATCGCAATTCCCGTCATGCGTTCCAGCATCTTCAGCTTGGTCGGCATATCGTGTCCCAGCTCGTCCAGCTTCAGAATGGTATCGTGCAGATAAGAGAACTGAAAGTGCGTTGTGATAATATCGGAGTCCGCAGCGTCTGCCGGATGCTGCACAGGAGAAAAGTCATAGATGCTGTATTCCCGCGGCACGACAATAATGCCGCCGGGATGCTGCCCCGTCGTCCGCTTGACGCCCACGCAGCCGTTCACCAGCCGGTTGATCTCCGCGCGGTTGGGCACCACGCCCTTCTCCTCCGCATATTTCATGATAAAGCCGTATGCGGTTTTGGACGCAAGCGTACCGATGGTTCCGGCACGAAACACATTTTCCGAGCCGAACAGTTCTTCGGTATACTTATGCACTTTTCCTTGCACATCACCAGAAAAGTTCAAATCAATATCGGGAGATTTGTCCCCGTAGAAGCCCAAAAATGTCTCAAACGGAATATCGTGCCCGTCGCGAATCAGCGCGGTGCCGCATTTAGGACAATTTTTCTCTTCCAGGTCAAAGCCGGAGCCGATCGAACCGTCCGTCACAAAATCGGAATAGCGGCACTTCGGACATCGGTAATGAGGCGGCAGGGGGTTGACCTCGGAAATGCCGGACATCGTTGCAACAAAGGACGATCCGACCGAGCCCCGCGAGCCGACCATGTAGCCAAGTGAATTTGAATAAGCTACCAGCTTCTGCGCGATCATATACAGCACGGCAAATCCATGGCTGATGATGGAGGTCAGCTCCCGCTCCAGCCGTTCACCGACCAGTTTCGGCAGTTCTTCGCCGTACCAGTCGTGGGCGCGCTCGTAGCACAGTCGCTGCAGCTCCTCCTCTGCACCGTCCATTTTCGGCGTATACTGCCCCGCGGGAATGGGGCGGATTTTTTCCACCATGTCGGCAATGCGGTTGGGATTGGTCACAACCACCTCATACGCCTTTTCTTCTCCCCGATAGGAGAATTCCTCCAGCATCTCCTCCGTCGTGCGGAAATAGATGCCCGTGTCGCGGTCTGCGTCGCCGAATTTCAGTCCCTTGAGCAGAATCTTGCGCAAGATCTCGTCATGTTGCTCCATAAAATGGGCGTCACAGGTTGCCACCACCGGCTTACCCAGCTCCTCGCCCAAACGGACAATTTTCCGATTGAACTCCATCAGTTCTTCTTCGCTTCCGACCTTGCCCTCCGCAAGGAGAAAACGGTTGTTGCACAGTGGCTGAATCTCCAGATAGTCATAAAACTCGGCAATCTGCTTGAGCTCATCCCATGTTTTGTTGTCCAGCATCGCCCGAAACAGCTCGCCCGCCTCGCAGGCAGAGCCGACAATCAGCCCTTCGCGGTATTGCTCCAGCAGGGTGCGCGGGATGCGCGGATTTCTGCGGTAATACTTCAAATAAGACTGGGAAACCATGGTATACAGATTTTTCAGCCCTACCAGATTCTTCACAAGAATGATCTGATGATAGGTTTTCAGACGGAGCGGATCCGCCTTTTCCTGCATGGCACGGTTCATTTCCTCAATGGTGTTCACGCCTTCGCGGCGGAGCTTATCCACCATTTTGAAATAAATCTGCGCCAGCATCTCCGCGTCATCCGAAGCGCGGTGGTGATTGAAATCACCCAACGAAAAATAGTCTGCCAGAATATTCAGCTTATGCTTTTTCAGTTCCGGGTTGACATACCGGGACAGCGCCACGGTATCCATGTACGCGTTTTTAAACGGCAGCTGCGCCAGCTCCGCCGCCTGACGGATGAAGCCGATATCAAACGGCGCGTTGTGCGCAATCAGCACCGCGGCGCCGCAAAAATTCAAAAACGCTTTGAGCGCCTCCTCGGGCGCAGGCGCGTCTTGCACCATGCTGTCGTCAATCCCGGTCAGTTCCGTGATCTTTTCGGGGATCGGCACGCCGGGATTGACAAAAGTCTGAAACCGATCCAGCACCTCCCCGTTTTTCACGCGTACCGCACCGATCTCCGTCAGCTTGTCCCGAAAGCAGGAAAGTCCCGTTGTCTCAGTATCAAACACCACATACTCGCCGTTGAGCGGACGATCGCCGTATTCGCCGAATACCGCACGGGCGGTATCGTCTACAAAATACGCCTCCATGCCGTAAATGACCTTCAAATCCGTCTTTTCCGCGGCGAGCATCATTTCGGGAAAGCCCTGCACGTTGCCGTGGTCGGTCACCGCGACCGCCTTGTG
Organism: Eubacteriales bacterium; assembly: GCA_048527645.1. Lineage (GTDB taxonomy): Bacteria > Bacillota > Clostridia > Oscillospirales > CAG-272 > HGM12669. The sequence continues at coordinate 2,629 of DBGFNI010000010.1, forward strand.
TCCCCAACGCAGTGCAGTCTGCACCAGCACATCCGGCGGGATCAGCCCGTCCATCTGCGACATGTTCGTGTGGCAGTGCAGCTCCACACGCTTTTCGGGCGCATTGTCCTGCCGTAGCACGCGCGTGACGGTCTGGATGTCGGTGGGCGTAAAGGTCAGCTCCCCGTCAAAGGAGTCCGGCCGCAGATTGCCCCGCACCGCGAGCGCGATATCGTAATACAGCACCGAGACCGTGCCGCGTTTTTTCTTGGTTTTTGTTTGATTGATCACACTCATCAGCGCGTTTGCCTCATCGTTGGGCATCACCTTTTTCAGCATGACCGACCCGTCAAAGTCGGTGATGCCGATGCTGAGAATGGTCTTGTCGCCCTTGCGGTTGACCTTGCCCTCCATTTCCGTCACAACGCCGACGGCGACAATGCCGCGCGCAGGCTGATTCATGCGGCGCATGGGCACCACGTTTTCCGGATGCACATCAAAGCACGCGCCCATCAGCGGCTGCGGGTCGGAAAGCGTCACCTTCAGATTTCCCACAGTGAGAACGCCCTCGGAAAGCGTGCACACGCCCTCTCCGCGTCCAAGCGAGGGCACCGTCGGCCGCAGCTGCCTTGCCTGCTCCTCCCCGCCGCCGCTGACCGCAGTGTCGGGTGAAAAAGGCGCCGCGGCAGCGTGCGCTTCACTGCGAAGCTGCTCCAGATTCTGCCGTTCAAAGGCCTCCTCGTCGAAGGGCATTCTTTCGTCCCGCGTAATCTGCACCTCATGGCGCAGACCGAATTCTTCAAAAATAATATCCGACAAAAGTTGCGGCGTTCCCGCGTGATACAAAAGGTCAATTCCCCCGTTGTAAAAAGAAATGCAGACCGTAATCCGCCCTTCCTCCGCCGTCACCCGGTATTCGTTGAAAAAACCGCGTGAAACCGCGCCGCGCCGTTTTGCCTCAGCCAAAACCTGCTCCATATACGCGGTGGAAAACAGCGCCGCGGGATAATGCGGGCGCAGAGAAAACTGTCGGATCTGATAGATCCGGCAGACCTCGTCCTCCATGCGATACAGCGCCTCTTTTTCCAGAAGAATGTCAAAATCCGCGTCGATCTGCAATATTTTCTGTTCCCGGTCGGCAAGCACACGGATGTTCTGCCCGTGCATCATCCAGGCATATGTCTTTTCATCCGGCTGATATTTCTGCAAAACCTCCGGCAGCGTCTTTTTGCTCGCCATGTCACACTCCTACCTGTCGCTTACAATTGATTGATCTGTGCAATCAGTTCGTCCACCGCACCGGCGGCGGATACCTTTTTCAGCGGCTTTCCGTGCGCAAACAGCAGCGCCTCTTCGCGCCCGCCGGCAATGCCGATATCGGCTTCTCTTGCCTCTCCAGGTCCGTTGACCACGCATCCCATCATCGCCACACGCACAGGGCGGGAGGGATGGCACTCCGCCATGCGGCGCTCCAGTTCTTCCACCATTGCAATCAGCGGAATCTCCGTTCTGCCGCAGGTCGGACAGGATACAATATTGATTGCAGCGTCCCCGCCGATCTCCAGCGCACGAAGCAGCGCCTTCGCCTCAACAATCTCCTGCACCGGATCCGCCGTCAGGGAAACGCGGATCGTGTCGCCGATGCCCAGCGCAAGCAGCGCACCGATGCCGGCGGCACTCTTGATCGTACCGCTGTGCAGCGTTCCAGCTTCCGTCACGCCCAGATGCAGCGGATATGCGCACTGCTCTGCCAACAGCTGATCGGTCAAGATCGTCGTGCGCACATCGGAGGCTTTGGCAGACAACACAATGTCGTCAAAGTCAAAGCGCTCCAACAGCGAGGCGTGATACAGCGCGCTCTCCGTCAGTGCAGCCGGCGTGGGCGCACCGTGTTTTTCCAGAATACTTTTTTCCACCGAGCCGGAGTTCACTCCGATCCGAATGGAAATCCCGTGCGCGCGGCAAGCGCGCACAACTGCGCGCACCCGATCCTCCCCGCCGATGTTCCCGGGGTTGATCCGAATTTTATCCGCTCCGGCATCTGCCGCCGCTAGGGCAATTTTATAATCAAAATGAATGTCCGCCACCAAGGGCACGGTGACGCCCCTTTCCTTCAGACGAAAAATTGTGTCGGCAGCCGCCACGTCCGGCATGGCAAGACGGACAATGTCACAGCCCGCCTGCTGCAGCGCGCAAATCTGCCCATAGCAGGCATCCACATCATGCGAATCGCAGTTGAGCATGGATTGCAC
>DBGFNI010000011.1:0-13710 GCA_048527645.1 Eubacteriales bacterium
CATGCTCTTTCTCCTTTAGGACAAATCTGTGTAGGGGAACTCGTCAATCCGGCGGTACTCGATTCTGCCGATATGCGCGCCCTTATCATCCGCATCCTGCGCCGTTGTCTGGAAATGAATGTAGGACAGACCGTTTGGCGCCTCGACACGGTGATTCTGCCGGATGCTGAAAATGCATTTGTGCAGGAAGCGGTCTTCAAACTGATCCTCCTCCGGCATATCGCTCCACACCACCACAGCCTTACGGTGCTTTAAACTGTACACAATTTTATAGGTGGACCAAAGGTTCGTCTCCCGTCCGGAGTCATCCATATAATCAAATATACGCCCCGCGTCCAAATAATCAAACGTAAAGGAAAAGACGCTTTTTTCTTCCGCGCACGGATCGGAGGGGTTGATCCAGTGATCGGCGAGGCTGACACGCAGCGGCGCGCCGGAAATGCGCACCTCGACGGTAATCTCTCCCATCTCCCACGCGGGGAAATTCTGAACCGCGCCCATCGTCTCGCTGAGCAGCCGCGCATCGTGATAGCGGTATACGTGCAGCACCTCGCGCTTGGTTTTTTCGTTCAAGACGGTGTCGGGGTCCTGCACGGGGATTGCGCCGGGAATACGATTGAGGCACGCGCCATTGCCGTTTTTCAGATAAGACTGCGTGGAGAAATACGCCATGCCGTCCAAAAAGTCCTCTGTTCTGCCTTCATCCTGTAAATAATCCAGTGCAAACAACACAATCCGTTCCGTATCCGGCGTGTGACCAAAATGCAGCAAAATTCTGCCGCGCGGCACCTCCAGCACTTCAAAATCCGTCACACCGTCCCCGCCGCGGACACTGTAATCTGCGTAGGCGCGGCACGCAGGCAGAAAGACCTCACGCTGACCGATCCAGCTTAGCCCCTCATCCTCTGAGATCGCACAGTGGCACACATCGCGGTTGGTTAGGGTGGTATCCACGCCGGCACGTGTCGGCATCGGAGAGGTGTTGTTCCAGAGCAAGAGTATTCGCCCGTCAGACAGGCGCGTCAGGCATGCACCGGTATAAGTTGCGTGCAGCGTCGTCCGCCGCGCCGCCGACCAGACTCTGCCGCCGTCTGCGGAGGTGTATTCCCACAGATAGTCATCGCTGGTTGCCACCAGCATCCACATGCTGCCGTCCTTCTTTTCCAGAACCGTGGGATACGCGCCATTGACATTCGGGCGCGCGACCTTATCGGGGTATACCGCCGAAAACGGAGCAATCGGCTCCACCACAGCACACTCCCAGTGATCGCCGCTGTCAGAAGAGCGGAAAAACGCCGTTTCATAGCCGTTCGCCGTTTCGGCATAGCCCGCTGCGTATACGCTGCCGTCCGATGCGATGCGGGGCAGCATGTCCACCGCGTATGGGCGATCGCTGACTTTCACACGGACAATGTCGGTACTGTCCGGGCCGTTGGAGGAATAGGCACACCATGTTCCGTCTTCGTCAGAACACAGGCGCAGCCAGCGGCGGGAAGCCGGATCGTATGTACCTGCGCCGACGCCCTCTTTTGCGTAGTGCTCCTTCCAGTTTAAGCCACAGTCGATCCCCTCGAGATACCCCTGCTCATTTCCGCCGTCTACCACGCTGTAGCAGCGGATCTCGCCGTCAGGCGTTATACAAAGGGACGGTCTTGCTCCGCTGTGCGGCAGTGCGACCTGTTGCGGCAGATGGACCCGATCCAGTATTTGCAGGGTGCCTTCTGTCTGCCGTGACTCCAGTTCCTTCAAGTACCAATTCATGTTTGTTTCCTTTCCGAAATATATAGTAGGTTTATTCTTATGCTTCCTGTACCTGTGCCAGCTGCGCCGCCCAGTTTTCCTCCCGGTAAAGCGGCGTGCCGTAACAGACGATGTTATACAAAACATTCTGCAACACAGAATACACACTGTCGTCGCTGTACGCCACGCGGTAAAAATATTGCCGTTCGTTCCAGATGCTTTGCGGCGCAAAGAGAAATTCGCGCAGCAATTCCTCCCGCGCGGTGCGGAACGCCCCGCCGCTCGCGCCTAAAATCAGCGCACGCTCCAGCTCCTTTTCAAAAACAGGCAGCGCATCCGGATAAGACTGCAAATCCGGATGGTGGCACAACCGTGTCAGATTCGCCTGAAGCAGAGAGAGTGTGTGCAGCCCCTTGGGCGTGAAGGTCAGATACCGCCGCGCAATGCGCGCGTGCCGCCCGCTCCGTTTTGCGGTGCGGTGCAGCGTATGGGTCAGGTATCCCTGCTGCAGCAGATAGCGATCCACCTGCCGCGCAAAACGGTCTGCCCGGCGCTGGAGCGCAAAGCAATGCCGCGCCGCATATTCCACCAAAAACGCAAGGCGGGCGGAATGTGCGGGACGCATCATGCGACCGACGGTGTCCAGCAGCGTTTTTTCAAATCCAAGCAGCTGCTCACGGCCCGCCTGTTCCCGATTGAGAATGACGGTGACCGTGCCCTCCTCGTCCGTTTGGATCTCCAAAAAGCCGCGGCAATTCAGATCCAGCAGGGTGGAGAGCAGCGCCGCCGTTTTTCCCTGCGCTGGCTTTAGCTTTCCGCTCGCTTCCAAGAGGCGCGAAACGCACGCCGGCGGCGGCAGCGCAGAAAGCTGCAAATATTCAAAGTTCATCCGCTTCACTTTGCCGCGGCGCAATACATACCGTTTTTTCGCATGGATTTTTCGGCTGATTCGCAGCGCCGGACGTTTCCAGACCAGCAAAGCCAAGGCAGAAATCAAAAACAGTACCGCAAGAATTGAGGAAACCGGCAAAAAAACCAGAAGCACCGTGACGGCGGCGGTCAGTACCGCTTCCGTCAGCATCAACACCGTATACATGCTCTGCCCCCTCTCTTATCATTCTTATTTTTCATCGGCTGTCCCGATGCTGTAAAAGCCACGGGCATCCCGCTCCCGTTTGTCAGATTTTCCAGCCGGTAAAGCCCTGCTCTGTCAGAAGCAGAACCTGCGTATACCCGGCAGCACGCGCCCATTGCACGCCGATGTCAAAATGCGCGCCGATGTGCGCGGTGCTGTGAGAATCGCTGTTCACAATCACCTGCCCGCCGCGTCGGCGCCACTCCCGGAGCAAGGGCAAAGACGGATACGGATGGGAAAGCCACCCCCGGCTGATCGCGCCCGTGTTGATTTCCATCACCGGCACTGTTTCAATCAGTGCGTCCATCGCCTGCGTCGCCGCCTGTATGTAGCGCGTATCCTCAGTATCAATAAACGGATATTTCTCGTTAAACTTCGTTACCACGTCAAAATGTCCGATAAAGTCGCACCCGCGTATCTGCGCGATGCGCTCTGTCTGGGCAAAATAGGCACAGGCATATGCCACGCCGTCGCCGCCGAACAGCATCTCCACGGCGCTTTGCACCCGCGCCGGATCGCCGTCCACCTCAATATATATCCCGTCCCGGCAAATGCTGTGCACCGAGCCGATGCGATAGTCAAAGGCGTCCAGCTCCCCCGTGCCGTTGGTGTCTGCCTCAACGCCCGCGAGAATGCTGATGCGATCGCCGTACTGCTCCTGCAAGCGGCGCACCGTCTGCAAATAGATCGGCAGCTGCTGCTCGGTCATGCACCAATCGTTTTCGTAGCAGGAAACCGGCATATGCCCGGACAGCCCGAAATACCGCATCCCGTGCGCAATCGCCGCCTGCACCATAGCCTCCGGCGTGTCCGCGCCGTCGCAAAAGCAGGTGTGCGTGTGATAATCGGCTGCGGGCAGTTTTTCTGTTGCTTTCATATCAGATTTCAACCTTTTCCAAAGACTTTGTCACATAGGTCACGGTGTATTGTTCCGTCAGCGTGGAAAAAAGCACATTATAATCAGACGAACGGCGCGTCTGATCCACCCGCGCCTTCCACACCGGCAGACTGTCGCCGACATAATACATCAGATGAATGCCGTGCTCACTCTCCACAATACCGGTATCGCCCGCTTTCCGTTTGCCGTCAAAGCACCAGTCATCAAAGCCGGACGCCATCTCTCCCTGTTCTACCATCTCGTACAAGCCGCCGTTGGAGCGGGAGCCGCCGTCCTCCGAATAAAGATGTGCCAGATTGGCAAAATTTTCCTCACAGGGGTCCTCCCCCCATTCGGACAGAATCTGTGCAGCCGCCGCACGCGCCGCAGAGAGCGACCCATAGGTGTCTGCCGTAAAAAGAATGTGCCGCACATTCACGGTCTTATTTTCGTCGCGATAAGGCAGCTTTTCCATGCGAAATACGATATATCTCTCGTTGGTCGTATCCGTATAGACAAACGTATCGCCCACCCGGCGCGCCGCGTCAAACGCCCAGTCGCCCGCGTCATCATGCGTATACGACTCGCCGCGCCTAAAGCAGTCCGCCGCATACTGCGCGGCGTCGGCGTCCTCCGCCTCGCCCTTCTTCTGCCGATAAAGCGCCTGCGCCGTCTGCTCAAACGCTTCTCTGCTCTCGCACGCCGCAAGCCGATCTGCCCATTCCTTCGCTGTATCTGCGGATCCCATCTCGTCAAAATAGATTTCGCAGCGCATGCAGTCGAACACCGCAAAATCCGCGGTGTGCTCGTTGTAGTATGTTTCGTACTGCTCCTCTGTGTAGGAGAACTGCCGAATCAGAACCGTCTGATACTTCGACGCCAGCGTTAAAAGCTCCAGACATCTGCGCATGTCCGCCTCTGTCAGGCGTGAATCCAGACGCGGATCCATTCCCTTTTTCATCGTCTGGTCGATCCGCGCTTTCTCATATGCATCCAGCTCCACGCCGTTTTCTTTGGCGCCCTGCGCTAAAATCAGCAAATTCTCCACGCGGTCCTTGGCGCTTGTCATATACACGTCCAGCCAGGTCCCGCCCTGAAAAGGCTGTTCCGACAGCTTTTTATCGGGATTTAAGTTGTAATCTTCAAATTCGTCACCGTACAGATCCAGATCGGAGAGATACGCGCTGTTGACAAAATACAGCATCATCGCGCCGTCCACAATCACGTCATCCGTGTACATGCAGACGCTCTCACGCAAATAACTGCCGTTTTTCGTGCGCGTCCAATGCAGCCCGAGCACAGACAGAAGAATCGCCAAAACCAGCACCACTGCGGTTGCAACGATCACCCGCCGGCGCAGCCGCTTCTTTTTCTCGGCGCGTCTGCGTGCCTCGCGCTCTTTCATCTCGGCAATATACTGTTCCCGTTTTTCTTTGACGCTCAAAGCCTCCGGGGCGTCGGTGCGCTGCGGCGCATCCTGTTTTCTTCCCATGTTTTCGTTCCTTTATATCAGATAATCAGCCATGATAAAGTATACCTTTTCATCCTGTGATTGTCAAGTTTTTTCCAGAAAAACCGACGGGAAAGATTCTGTGAATGGAAAAGCGCCCGTTTTTTTCGGAATTTCTGAAATTTCCTTGAAAAATTATACAAAGCATGTTATACTTGTCATATATCTTAACCGCGCCCGCCGCACAGCCGGCTGCCGCGCCGCCAAGCAAAGGAGACAGACAAACATGTTAGATATGAAATTTGTCCGGGAAAACCCCGAGATCGTCAAGCAGAACATCCGCAACAAGTTTCAGGATCACAAGCTCGAACTGGTCGATCAGGTCATTGAGCTGGACGCGCAATCCCGAAAAATCAAAGGTGAGGCGGACGAGCTGCGTGCCAACCGCAACAAGCTCTCCAAGCAGATCGGCGCACTGATGGCGCAGGGCAAACGTGAGGAAGCGGAAGAGGTCAAGCAGCAGGTCGCGCAGCAGGCGCAGACGCTCGCGCTGGACGAAGCAAAGGAAGCCGAACTTTCCGAAAAGGTGCGTCAGATCATGATGCAGATCCCGAACATCATCGACCCATGCGTGCCGATCGGCCGTGACGACCGGGAAAACGTGGAACGGGAACGCTTCGGCGAGCCGACGGTACCGGATTTTGAAATTCCGTATCACACTGAAATCATGGAGCGCTTTGACGGCATTGATTTGGACAGCGCGCGCCGCGTCGCCGGCAACGGCTTTTACTATCTGATGGGCGACATTGCGCGGCTGCACTCCGCAGTGATCAGCTACGCGCGCGACTTCATGATCGACCGCGGCTTCACATACTGCGTGCCGCCCTTTATGATCCGCTCCGATGTGGTCACCGGCGTGATGAGCTTTGCCGAGATGGAGGGCATGATGTATAAAATTGAGGGGGAGGATCTGTATCTGATCGGCACCTCCGAGCATTCCATGATCGGCAAATTCATCGATCAGATCGTCCCGGAAGAAAAGCTGCCCTACACGCTGACCAGTTATTCGCCCTGTTTCCGCAAGGAAAAGGGCGCACACGGCATCGAGGAGCGCGGCGTGTACCGCATTCACCAGTTTGAAAAGCAGGAGATGATCGTCGTCTGCAAGCCGGAAGAAAGCAAAATGTGGTTTGACCGTCTGTGGCAGAACACAGTTGATCTGTTCCGCTCTATGGAAATCCCGGTGCGCACGCTGGAGTGCTGCTCCGGCGATCTTGCCGATCTGAAGGTTCGTTCTCTGGATGTGGAGGCGTGGTCGCCCCGCCAGCAGAAATACTTTGAGGTAGGCTCTTGCTCCAATCTCGGCGACGCACAGGCGCGCCGCCTGCGCATCCGCGTCAACGGCAAAGACGGCAAGTATTTTGCGCACACGCTGAACAACACCGTGGTCGCTCCGCCCAGAATGCTCATTGCCTTTTTGGAAAACCATCTTTGCGCCGACGGCAGCATCACCATCCCCGCCGCACTGCGCCCATACATGGGTGGCAAGGAAGTGCTCATCCCAAAAAACTGACGGGCTGCAAGCAGCTGAAAAAACAAAAAACCGGCTGCGCGGAATTCTCCGCGCAGCCGGTTGGTTTTTTATATTGCATTTTCCACGACAAAGAGACAGCGCATCAATATGCAATCCCCTGCCATTTCATAGCGTCGGCAACCTTCAAAAAGCCTGCGATGTTCGCACCGGCAACCAGATTGCCTGCACAGCCGTATTCCTCTGCCGCCTGTGCGCAATTGTGATAGATGTTGACCATGATATCATGCAGCTTGGCATCGACCTCTTCGAAGGTCCAGCTCAGGCGCTGGCTGTTCTGGCTCATCTCCAAGCCGGAGGTTGCAACGCCGCCTGCATTGGCAGCCTTTGCCGGTCCAAACAGCACGCCGTTGGACTGGAAGACAGCAATTGCCTCGGGGGTAGAGGGCATGTTCGCACCCTCTGCAACCGCCTTGCAGCCATTCTTCACCAGAATCTTTGCGCTCTGCTCGTCGATCTCGTTCTGCGTTGCGCAGGGCAGCGCGATGTCGCATTTCACCGTCCAGATGCCGCTGCAGCCGGGCGTAAAGGTCGAGCCGGGTACACGCTTGGGATATTCGCTGATCCGTGCGCGCTCCACTTCCTTGATCTGCTTCACAACGTCCAGATTGATACCCTTTTCATCCACAATATAACCGGAAGAATCGCTCAGCGCAATTACGGTGGCGCCCAGCTCCGTTGCCTTCTGGCAGGCATAAATCGCCACGTTGCCCGAGCCGGAGATCACAACCGTTTTGCCTGCAAAGGAGGAACCGTTTGCCTTCAGCATTTCCTGTGTGAAATAGCACAGACCGTAACCGGTAGCCTCTGTTCTGGCAAGAGAACCGCCGTAGGAAAGACCCTTGCCGGTGAGCACGCCGGTAAACTCATTGCGCAGACGCTTGTACTGACCGAACATATAGCCGATTTCGCGCGCGCCGGTGCCGATATCGCCGGCGGGAACGTCTGTGTCCGCGCCGATATGCCGGCACAGCTCCGTCATAAAGCTCTGGCAGAAGCGCATGACCTCACCGTCGCTCTTGCCCTTGGGATCGAAGTCAGAGCCGCCCTTGCCGCCGCCCATAGGCAGACCGGTCAGCGAATTTTTGAAAATCTGTTCAAAGCCCAAGAACTTGATGACGGATGCGTTGACAGAGGGGTGCAGACGCAGACCGCCCTTATACGGGCCAATCGCGGAATTGAACTGATAACGGAAGCCGCGGTTTACCTGCACCTTGCCGTTGTCATCCACCCACGACACGCGGAACTGCACGCCGCGCTCGGGCTCAACGATGCGGTCGATCACGCCTGCCTCAACCAAATCGGGGCGACGCTCCACCACGGGAGTCAGAGACTCCAAAACCTCGTATACCGCCTGCTGGAACTCAGGCTCATTGGGGTTACGCTTGCAGACGTTCTCATACACGCCTGCCAAATATGCGTTTTGAATCATTGTGTTCTCCTCTTTCCTTTTTAAAGTGCAGGGTTATTATACAACTTTTTCCGCCGTATTGCAAGAAAATTCCGAAATTTTTTTGGACAACGGTATTTTGTCCGTACAGCGCGCAAAAAAATGCATTCAATTTTTTTCGACAATCATTGACAAAATGTGCCGATTCCTGTAAAATGAAGTGCAGTCTGCCGCATGCAGTGCGCAAAACGCTCCCCGCATCCGTCCCGCGGCAGGTATGAATCAGACATCTTTCGCATAAACCTATTGACAAACGGCGCAATTTCTTATATGATAATAGCCGAAGAAAGGAATGGTCTAAAAACATGTACGAGCAATTCAAACAAATTTTAGTAGAGCAGATGAACATTGAAGAAAGCCAGATCACCGAGGACGCACAGCTGGTGGCTGATCTCGGCATCAACTCTCTGGAGCTTGCTGATCTGGTATACAACTGCGAGGAAACGCTGGGTGTTGAGATCGACGAGGACGCATATCAGAAATTTGTCACAGTGGGCGACGTCGTAAAATATTTGGAATCCCTGCAATAATCTTTTCCGGCGCACAGTGCCGTATATACAATGCAAACAGAAAGCCGCTGTATGTGTGTACAGCGGCTTTTTTCCGTACCCGCGTGCGCTGCGCGCCCGCTGACTTTTTTCCCCTTTTTTTGAAATATGTCTTGCACGGCCGGGCGTTTTATGATAGACTTAAAAAAATATCTGCGGAGTGTAAAAAACTTCATGAATGAAAAACATTTCAATCTCAATGCGTTTCCGGGTGATGTGTGTGCGCAGCTGAAGGCAGCGGGACAGGCGCTGCGCGAAAACCCCGGTGCAACCCTGCTGATTCCCGCCGGAGAATATCTGATTACCGATCCGCGCGCCATGGAAATTTTGGAGCATGTATTTGCCGGTACATGGGGGCAAAATCCCCAGCCGGTGATGTTCCGCCCAGATTTTCCCTATACGATCGGGCTCGACCTGACCGGCTGCCGCGACGTGACCGTTGACGCTTACGGCGCCGTATTCAAAATACGCGGCTATATGGAACCAGTGAGCATCCGCGATGCGGAAAATGTCACGGTGCGCGGTCTGACCGTTGACCATGACATCAAGCCTTTTTGCCGGTCTGTTCTGACCGAAGTGGAAGAAGACGGATCCGGCATCCTCACCTTTGACCCGCTGACGCCACCGGCAGAAAACATGTCCGCGCCCCGGGAGATCACCTATGACCCGAAGACAGGCGGCCTTGCGGCGCGCTTTATCGACTGGTACAGCGAAAAAGAAAAGCTGGATGAGACACATTACCGCATGCATGCCGGCTTTACCCCGGACGAGATCGGCAGAGAATTCAATTTCTGCACGACCTATCATTTCCGTCCCACCGTTCTGATCAGTCACAGCAGCAACACCCGCCTGGATGATGTGACGCTGCACAACCAGCCCGGAATGGGCATTGTCGGCTTTAAGAGCCGGGATATTTTCATCGAGCGGCTTCGCATTGTTCCCTCTCCGGGATATCACGTTTCCACCAACACGGATGCCACGCACTTTGCCTGCTGCGCCGGAACGGTATCCATCGAGCATTCCGAGTTTCTCGGGCACGGCGACGACGCCATCAACATTCATAATTATTACTATGTCATCCGGGAAAAGCCGGCGGGCAACCGCGTGCGCATCCGCGTGGAAACGCCGGACGGCACACATTCGCAGGAGCCGGACTATCCGTTGGCAGGCTACCGACTGCGGCTGGTGGATCGCAGCACGCTGTTCCCCGTTGACACCTACACGGTTCTCGCCTCCTCCGAAGAGGAGGAATGCGAAATCACGCTGGATCATCCGCTGCCCGATTCCGGCGATTATCTGTTCGCCAATATCACCGATCTGCCGCGCCTAATCTTCCGCTCCAACCGGGTCAGTCACCATCTGGCACGCTCCGTGCTGTGCAAGACGCACAACGCGCTGATCGAGAACAACTATTTTCACGGCGGTACGGGAACCGCTGTTCATATCGCCGCGGAGGCATTTTGGGGTGAGGGAATCGAATCGGAAAACGTCGTGGTGCGCGGCAACACCTTTCGTGACTGCGGCTTTTGCGGCTACGGCAGGACAAACGGCGCCAGCGCTGTCAGTCTGAACATCGCCGCAACCGATCCCACCGGGGTGGGCATCCACAAAAACATCTGCATCGAGGACAACACCGTCACATGCCCGCCTGACGCCACATACATTTTCAACATTGCCAACGCGCAGCATGTGACATTGCGCCGCAACCGTTGCAGCGGTTGTGACAAAATCGCGGCAATCGCATACTGCGAGGATGTCGAAACAGACCTGAGCGAAGATCAAATTGAGCGCGGCTGACCTGCCGCACCTGCCATGCCGTACAGCAGAGAAACGGAGAATAATCATATGTACATTTTTAAAACCGAAACCAACCAATATCAGATTCGCGCCGTCGCGCCCGGCATCTTCCGGATTATGGTCTCCGACGGCGGCCGCTTTCGCGAATCGCTGCTCTCCCGCTATCATATTCTGGAGGAGCCCGGCGATTTGGAGGGCACCGTCAAGGAAACCAAAACGAAATACACGCTGACGGTCGGTCACGCTTCCGTGACCATCGACAAGAAAAAGAACACCGCCGCCTTTCAAAGTCAGGGGCTGAAAAGTCCTCTGCTCATTCAAATGAGCGGTGCGGGGGGACAGACCTACCGCAACAACGGCTTCCGCCTCAGCATCCCGCTCGCGCAGGACGAGCGGCTGTTCGGCATCGGAGATGAAGCGCGGCAGAGCATTGCACGCCGCGGCACGGTTGCAGAGCTGAACACCGTGAACATCCGCGCCTACGGCCCCATCCCCTATGTGGTGAGCACCGCCGGCTATTCCCTTCTGGTCAACAGCACCTACCCGCAGACCTATGATATGGGATCGGCAAACCCGGATCAGATGGTGCTCGACAGCCCCAAGGGCGGCATGGACTATTATGTGTTCCTGCCGCAGAGCGGCAGCGTGCTGGACAGCGTCAAGCTGTACACCGAGGTCGCCGGAAAGCCCACCATGATGCCCAAATCCTTCTACGGCATGACCTTCGTCATGAACGAAATGACCGATCAGCGCGCCATGCTGTATGACTGCAAGGAGTTTCGCCGCGAGGACATCCCCTGTGACATGATCGGACTGGAGCCGCAGTGGATGAGCGAAATGTACGATTTCACAGTGGACAAAAAATGGGGCAAAGAGCGCTTTCGCCTCAACGAATGGCTGCCGGAAAACAATTCCGACGAACAGACCTTCTACAACGCGCTGAAAAACATGGGCTTCAAGATGAGCCTGTGGCTGTGCATCAATTACGATCTGCTTTGGGAAGAGGAACGCCGGATCGGCAACGAAACGCCCGATCCCAACATTGAGTATTCCTTCGAGGGCGCAAAAATACTGGATCCTCACTTTTCCAACGCGGTATATATCGACGAGATCACCAAGCGCGAGGAGCCCTGGTTTGACCACCTGAAGAAATTTGTGGACAACGGCGCTTCCGCCTTCAAGCTCGACGCCTGCACGCAGGTGCTGCATCACCCCGACCGCATGTGGGGCGGGAAGTATTTTGACGACGAGGTGCACAACGTATACCCCGTTCTCTACGCACGGCAGATGAAGGAGGGCTTTGAAGCGCACACCAAGGGACGCCGCGCGCTGATCTATACCCCCTGCGTTTATGCCGGACTGCAAAAGTATGCCGCTTCCTGGGCGGGCGACACGGGCGGCGGCTTTGACACCGTTATCGCCATGCTCAATTTCGCATTTTGCGCACACACCAATGTCACCTGCGATATGGATCCCACCCCACAGGGGCTGCACTACGGCTTTTTCTCGCCGTGGGTGCAGTATATGGGCTGGAACAACTGGCTGCAGCCGTGGTTTTTGACGGAGGAAATGGAGGACATGGTGCGGTATTACGGCAAGCTGCGCTCCGCGCTGTTCCCCTATATCTACTCCACCGCGCATCAGGCAAACCGAACCGGCGTGCCGATTGTGCGTCCGCTCTCGATGATGTATCCCGACGTGCCCGCCTACGACGATGTGAAGAACATGTATCTGTTCGGCGACGCCTTTTTGGTCGGCGTGTTCGACATGGAGCTGACGCTGCCAAAGGGCACCTGGATCGACTATTTCACGGGAGAGGAATATCAGGGGGGCGTCACGCTGTCCTATGACGTGCCCAAGGGCCGCGGCGGTGCGCTTTTCGTCAAAGCGGGAAGCATCATTCCGATGATGGAGCCGCAGAAATGGATCGAACGGGTGCAGCCTGACCATTACACCTTGCAGCTCTACGCGGGCGGCGACTGCGCCTTCACGCTCACTGACGACGACGGCTTGACCAATGACTATCTCAACGGCGCGACAGCCACCACCGAAATCGCCATGGAAAACACCGACGCGCACGGCTGTACTCTGTATCTGGGCAAGCGCGAGGGCACCTATTCCGGCCGCGTCAAGGATGAAACCGCGCAAAACTCCGACCCGGACATCCACGGCATCGGACCGGTGGAATCCTTCACCGTGCGGTTCTGTAACCGTGCGATTAAGCAGGTCACCCGCAACGGTGAGCAGATCGCGGTGGCGGACAACGCCTTTGTCATTCCCGCCGCGCTTCATGCCGCTGCCGACCTTCGCTACACCGTCACCTTCTGCGACTGACGGCGGCTTGTGTCTCATATCTCATAATATCACCCCGCGCCGCATACAGTGGCGTGAGGTGATATTTTTGTCTTTAACCGCGCCAAGCGTATACAGCCGTTATTACACACGGGAAAGCGACGACGGCGGCCCCGGCCGTCTGCGTCTGTGCTGGCTGCAAAGCGAGCCGGAGCGAACGATCGAGGACAGTCTGCCCCCCTGCTTGCTGCCGCTGCGCAGACGGGACAGGCGTGCCGCGCCGGCACAGATCTTTTTCAAGCAGCTGGATGTGCATATTCTGTCCCTGTGCCAACGTCAGCTGCAAGCCTTTCAAAGCAACGGGAGCAAGTATGCCGGCACCGCCGTCACGCTGCTTTTCACGCCGGGCATCTGGACGGACAGCTGCGTCAGCTATTATTGGGAGGAGCAAATCTGGCGCGGCCGCGAGCGCGTGTTTTTCCGTCGCCGCGGCGAGGTCTGGGATGTGTCGCAAGGAACACTGCTCCCGGCAGGGACGGCATTTCCGGCAGAATATAAAGCCTTCTGTTCCTACTGCAAGAAATCGGCTCTGCCGCACCCCGCGCAGAATCACTATTATGTGCGCGCAGACGGCACGCCGGTGTTTTTCGCCCTGCTCCCCGCGGCGGCGTCTCACGCCCGTTACCGCCCGCCGATTCTCGAATTTACCGCGCCCCTTCCCGATGCAGAGTCCTCAAAAACAGACCGCGCGCCGTGAGCTTCTTCGGTTTATGTTTACATTATTCCCGATGGATCGTTGTTGCAATTTCACACGAAGTGTGATAAAATAT
>DBGFNI010000012.1:0-10930 GCA_048527645.1 Eubacteriales bacterium
GCTATAATTTTTTTAATAAGGGTAAAAAAAGGGGGAGAATATTATGTGTACAGACGCAAAACGCTTAACGGATCATATGAAAGCCGGAAAATACAAGGGCTTTCTTTTCGATTTGGACGGAGTTCTGGTCTCCACGGACAACTGTCACTATCAGGCATGGAAGCAGATGGCGGACGAAGAGGGAATCTATTTCGACCGTACCATCAACGAGCGCCTGCGCGGCGTTTCCCGCATGGAAAGCCTGCAAATCATTCTCGAACGGGCAACCAAGACCTACACCGAAGAAGAAAAGGTGGAGATGGCAACCCGTAAGAATGAATATTATAAGGCGCTGATCCGTCAGCTGACGCCCGACGCCATTCTGCCCGGCGCACTGGATTTTGTCAATTTCTGCAAGGCGTCCGGCATCAAGGTCGCCATCGGCTCCTCCTCCAAAAATACCAAAGCAATCTTGCAGCAGATCGGTCTGCTGGACAGCTTTGACGCAATTGCCGACGGCAACGACATCACCCGCTCCAAGCCCGCGCCGGATGTGTTTCTGATTGCGGCGGAAAAGCTGGGACTGCCGGCAGACGCCTGCATCGTCGCGGAGGATGCGGACGCGGGCGTGCAGGCCGCACGGGCGGCAGGCATGGACGTTGTGGCGGTGGGCTTTGCCGCTGCCAACCCGGAGGCAACCTATCGCCTGAAGGATTTGAGCGAGGCGCTGGAACACTGATTGCAAGTGCCCCGCCACGCTGAGCGGAAAGGAGAAAATGAATGAATTTTAACGAGAAAAAAGGCTTTATCTGCGATATGGACGGTGTGATCTACCACGGCGAGGTGCTCTTGCCGGGGGTCAAGGAATTTGTGGACTGGCTGTATGAGCAGGACAAAAAATTTCTCTTTCTGACCAATGCCTCCAGCCGCACCCCCAAGGAGCTGCAGCAGCGCCTGTCACGCATGGGGCTGGACGTGGATGAAAGCCATTTTTATACCAGCGCGCTTGCTACCGCGCATTTCATTGCCGGTCAGATGCCCGGCGCCACCGCCTATGTGGTGGGCGACCCGGGACTGTATAACGCGCTGTATGAGGTGGGCATCACGCCAAACGAGGTCGATCCCGACTATGTTGTCATCGGCGAAACCGTCAACTATAATTTTGACACCATCAAAAAGGCAATGCGTCACGTCATGAACGGCGCGCGCCTGATCGCCACCAATCCCGACATGACCGGCCCCTCCGATGACGGAATTCTGCCGGCGTGCAAGGCGCTGGTCGCCCCCGTGGAGCAAACCACGGGCAAAACCGCATACTATGTCGGAAAGCCCAATCCCCTGATGATGCGCACCGGGCTGAAGATGCTCGGCGTGCACTCCGCGGAGTCCTGCATGATCGGCGACCGCATGGATACGGACATCATCGCCGGCGTCGAATCCGGCATGACCTCCGTATTGGTGCTCTCCGGCGTGAGCAGCCGCAGCACCATTGAGCAGTTTCCCTTCCGTCCGACCGTCGTACTCAACGGTGTGGGCGATATTCCCCGCATGGCAAAGGAAAATCAATCATTTCAATCTGCAAACTGAAACATAAAAAGCTGAATCAGCCAAGCAACAAGGAGTATTCTCATGGCACTTCAAATTCGGATGCATCTGACCGACGCACCCAAGGAAAAGCCCCAGGACAGCGAGTTGGGCTTTGGAAAAATCTTCACCGATCACATGTTTTTGATGGAGTATTCGGCAGACCGCGGCTGGCACGACGCGCGCATCGAACCGTTTCACAACCTTTCCCTGCACCCGGCGAGCACGGTTTTGCATTACGGCTCCGAAATATTTGAAGGCTTAAAGGCATATCGCCGCGCAGACGGCGGCGTGCAGCTGTTCCGTCCCACGGAAAATATCCGGCGGATGAACCGCTCGGCAGAGCGTCTGTGCCTGCCGCAGCTGGACGAGCAGGACGCGATGGAAATTTTAGAAACCTTCGTGTCGCTTGAGCAGGACTGGACGCCCCACTCCCCCGGCACCTCTCTGTATCTGCGTCCGTTCCTGTTCGGCAACGACGAGAATCTGGGCGTGCACGCGGTGCAGAACGCCGTTTTCTGCCTGATTGCCTCTCCTGTGGGCAGTTATTACAAAGAGGGACTCAACCCTGTCAAAATCATGATCGAGGACACAGACGTGCGCGCCGTGCGCGGCGGAACCGGCTATGCGAAATGCGGCGGTAACTACGCTGCCTCCAACCGTGCCGGTCAAAAGGCCGAGGAAAAGGGCTACAGCCAGGTGCTGTGGCTGGACGGCGTGGAGCGCAAGTATATCGAGGAGGTCGGCGCGATGAACGTGATGTTCCGCATCGGCGACGAAATCGTCACGCCTGCGCTCACCGGCTCGATTCTCCCCGGCATCACCCGGATGTCCTGCATTGAGCTGCTGCAGAAAAAGGGCTATCGCGTCTCCGAGCGTCTGCTCTCCCTGGAGGAGCTGGAACAATCCATGAAAAACAACACCCTTCTGGAGGCGTGGGGCTGCGGCACCGCCGCCGTGGTTTCGCCCATCGGCGAACTTGCTTATCGGGACGAGGTGTTCACCGTCAGCGGCGGCAAAATCGGAGAGATCACTCAGATGCTGTATGACACGCTGACCGGCATTCAATGGGGCACGCTTGCAGACGACTTTGGCTGGACACACCCCATCCCTGCGAAAAAGCAGTAAATCATCTGCACAAAATAACAGGAGCAAACACAAAGCATGAACATTATCATCAACGGCGCGGGCGGCCGTATGGGACAGGCGGTTGTCCGCTTCTGCCGCGAAGGCTTCCGCGACGCGCAAATCGCCGCACAGACGGATATGAACTTCACGACCGACCCGGAAAGCGGGCTGTATCGCACGCTTTGGGAATATGACGGGCAGGCAGACTGCATCATTGACTTTTCTTCGCCGCGCGCCACAGAAACGCTGTGCCGCTACGCCACGGAAAAGGGCATTCCGCTGGTCATCGCCACCACCGGACAAACCCCGGAGGAGGCGGCAATGCTGCAAGCCGCCGCGAAAACCGTTCCCGTCTTTTCCTCTGCAAATATGTCCGTAGGCGTGGCGCTGCTGGTCTCTCTGGCAAAGCAGGCGACACAGACGCTGCCCGAAGCGGATATTGAAATCGTCGAAACGCATCACAACCGCAAGGCGGACGCCCCCAGCGGGACGGCGCTGATGCTGGCGCATGCGATCGAAGCGGTACGCACCTCGCTTTGTGAGGTGTTCGGACGGCACGGACAGGCGAAGCGGCAGAAGAATGAGATCGGGATTCACGCCGTGCGCAGAGGCAATATTGTCGGCATCCACGAGGTGCATTTCAGCACCGATGAGGAAACCGTGACCCTGACCCACGAGGCGCACAGCCGCACCGTCTTTGCCAAGGGCGCCATCGCCGCCGCGGAGTTTCTCATCCGGCAATCCCCCGGTATGTACGATATGCAAAGCATGGTGAGCGGATCGTGATGAAAAACCGTAAACCTGCACAAAATTCAGAAAATGCGCCGCGGGGGTTGACAAACGCGGCGCAGCGTGTTAGAATATTGCAAACAGATAGAGGCGCATTTTGTCAAAAGTAACCGATGTGAAAAAACGCGGCGTAGCGTGTTGCACCGGGGAAAGGGACAGATGCCGAACGGCACACAAACGCGGTGTGAAACGTGGGCAGGCGGAATAAGATCCGTCTGACTGTCGCAGCAATGCGGGGGGCTATCACAAAACTGAGCGTGAAAACAGCGGCTGCGTGCCGCGGATTTTCACACATTTTGCGAATGGCCGAGGAATCGGTCATTTTTTGTTGTTACAAACAAAACAGTTGAATCGAAAAGGAGAAAAGAGTATGAAGAAAACCGTATTCCGCGGTGTTGCAACCGCACTGATCACCCCTTTCGATGAAAACGGCATCAACTATGAGCAGTTCGGCCGAATCATCGACTGGCAGATTGAAAGCGGCATCAACGGGCTGGTCGTCTGCGGCACCACCGGCGAGGCATCCACCATGACGGACGACGAGCACCGCGACGCCATTGCCTTTGCGGCAAAGCGCGTCGCCGGGAGAGTTCCCGTCATCGCGGGCACCGGCTCCAATGACACGGCATACGCGATGGATCTGGTGCGCTGTGCCTGCGAGGCGGGCGCAGACGCGGCGCTGGTGGTCACGCCCTATTACAACAAGGCGACCCAACGCGGCCTGTACGAAATGTTTACCTCCATTGCAGACTATTCCAAAATCCCGGTCATCCTGTATAATGTCCCCTCCCGCACCGGCGTCAACATTGAACCGCAGACCTACCGTGCGCTTGCCGATCATGACAACATCGTGGGCATCAAGGAGGCGGGCGGCAACCTGTCCAAGATCGTGGAGACCATGTCCTATGTGCACGACAAGCTGGATCTGTATTCCGGCAATGACGATCAGATCGTCCCGCTGATGAGTCTGGGCGGAAACGGCGTCATCTCGGTGCTTTCCAATATCATGCCCTCCCAGACGGTGGAAATCTGCGACCGCTTCTTCCGCGGCGACGTTGCCGGCGCGGCAAAGCTGCAATATGAATATCACGCGCTGATCACCGCACTGTTCTCCGAGGTCAACCCCATCCCCGTGAAGGCGGCGATGGCGGCAATGGGCTTTTGCAAGAATTATCTGCGTCTGCCGCTGACAACCATGGACCCGGAAAAGGAAAAGGTACTGCTCGCATGCATGCGCGCACAGGGACTGCTGTAAATCGATCGGAAAGGCTGGATCACCCATGAAAATTCCATTTACCAAAATGCACGGTATCGGCAATGATTATATCTACGTAAACTGTATGCAGGCAGAGCTTGCAGACCCCGCCGCCGCCGCAATCGCCATGTCGCCGCGCCATTTTTCCGTCGGGGCGGACGGTCTGGTTATGATATGCGCTTCCGACTGTGCCGACGCGAAAATGCGGATGTTCAACGCGGACGGCAGCGAGGGCAAAATGTGCGGCAACGCGATCCGCTGTGTCGGAAAATACCTGTATGACCGCGGTATCGTTCAAAAAGAAGAAATCGACATCGAGACGCTCTCCGGCATCAAGCATCTGAAGCTGGCAGTCGAGAACGGCGCCGTGCGCTCCGTGACGGTCAGCATGGGGACGGCATCCTTTGCTCCCGCCGATATTCCCATCGCGCAGAGCACCCCCCATATCAATCAGCCCATCACCGTGGACGGCAAGGAATACCGCTGCACCTGCGTTTCCATGGGAAATCCGCATCAGGTGATCTATGTTGATGATACGGATTCGCTGCCTCTGGAGCAAATGGGCCCGCATTTTGAAAACCATCCGCTCTTCCCCGAGCGCGTCAACACGGAGTTTGTCCGTGTCATCGACGCCTCCACGCTGCAAATGCGCGTGTGGGAGCGGGGCAGCGGCGAGACCTGGGCATGCGGCACGGGAGCGTGTGCGGTGGTTGCCGCGAGCGTGAAAAACGGCATCGTTCCCGCAAATACCCCCATCCGCGTCAAGCTCCGCGGGGGAGAACTTATCATCCGATGCAGCGAAAACTATGAAATCGAAATGACCGGCCCCGCTGCGGTTGCCTATGAAGGAGTGTTTGATGATGAAAATTGCTGTCAATGAAAACTTTTCTCACCTGACCGAGAGCTATCTCTTCTCTGAAATCAACCGCCGCGTGCGGGAATATCAGGCGCAAAACCCCGACAAATCCATCATCCGCCTGGGAATCGGCGATGTCACGCTTCCCCTGCCCGCCGCGGTGATAAACGCGATGGAGCAGGCGGTAAAGGAAATGAGCGTGAAGGAGACCTTTCGCGGGTATCCGCCGGAATACGGCTATGATTTTCTGCGCGCACGCATCAGCGCGCACTACGCGTCCTTCGGGGTCCATGTCCCAGCGGAGGACATCTTCGTATCGGACGGTGCGAAGAGCGACTGCGGCAACATCGTTGATATTCTGGGCGACAACCGCATTTACATGCCCGATCCGGTCTATCCCGTCTATATGGATTCCAACGTCATGAGCGGAAGAGAAATCACGCTGATCCCCTCCACGCCGGAAAACGGCTTTTTGCCCATGCCGGATGCTTCCATGGATACCGGCGTATACTATCTTTGTTCCCCCAACAATCCCACCGGCGCCGCGTATTCCTTGCAGCAGCTGCAGGAATGGGTAGACTTTGCCAACCGCACCGGCTCCCTGATCATTTACGACGCGGCATATGAGGCGTTCATCACCGATGACAGCCCCCGCTCCGTCTACGCGGCAAAGGACGCGGAGCACTGCGCAATTGAAATCTGCTCCTTCTCCAAGACCGCGGGCTTCACCGGCACACGTTGCGGCTACACCGTCGTTCCCGCCGCGCTGACAGCGGGCAATACCTCTCTGCGCAAGCTGTGGATGCGCCGTCAGGCAACGAAGTTCAACGGTGTCAGCTATCCCGTACAGCGCGGCGCGGAGGCGGCTTACAGCGAAGCGGGCATGGCGCAGTGCATGGAGAATCTCAACTATTACCGGCAAAACGCCGCCATGCTCTCCGCACTGCTCGACGAAAAAGGCATTGCATACTGGGGCGGAAAAAACAGCCCGTATCTGTGGCTGAAATGCCCCGGCGGGATGGACAGCTGGACATTTTTTGACTATCTGCTGCAAAACGTGCAGGTGGTCGGCACACCCGGCGCAGGATTCGGCAAATGTGGCGAGGGCTTTTTCCGCCTGACCGCCTTCGGCAGCCACGAATCCACTGCGCAGGCCGTAGAAAGACTGAAAGGACTGTTGTAAGTTATGCTGCAAACCAATCTGAGTGTTGACAAAGAAACCGGGCATCTGCTCTTTGCCGGGCAGGATACCGTCGCGCTGAGCGAAAAGCACGGCACGCCCTTATATCTGATGGATGAGGCGCGGCTGCGCGAGAACTGCCAGGTCTATGTCCGCGCCATGAAACAGTATTTCCGGGCAGGCTCCCTGCCGCTGCTCGCCTCCAAAGCGCTGTGCTTCAAAGGCATTTACCGGATTGCGGCGCAGGAGGGAATGGGGACGGACATCGTCTCCCCCGGCGAGCTGTACACCGCGCGGGCGGCAGGCTTTGATCTGAGCCGTGCATACTTTCACGGCAACAACAAAACCGATGCGGATATCGCCTTTGCACTGGACTGCAAAATCGGCTGCTTTATCGCGGACAACCGTGAGGAGCTGGAGGAAATCCAGCGTGCGGCTGCGGCACGCGGCGTTGTACAGAATGTCATCCTGCGCGTGACCCCCGGCATCGATCCGCACACGCACGCAGCCATCACAACCGGCAAGGTGGATTCCAAATTCGGCACCGCGATCGAGACCGGACAGGCTCTGAAGCTGATTCGCTTCATTCTGACCCTGGATCACATCAATCTGACGGGCATTCACTGCCATGTCGGTTCGCAGTGCTTTGATTCCCAGCCGTTTTTGGACGCGGCAGATATCATGATCTCCTTTATGGCGCAGGTGCGCCGGGAAACCGGAAAGACGCTGGACGTGCTCAATCTCGGCGGCGGCTACGGCGTGCGCTACAAGGAGAGCGACCCGCATATTGACATTGCTGACAACATCCGTATGGTGGCAGAGCATATCCGCGCGCGCTGCGAGAAGGAAGACTTTCCCGAGCCAGCGGTACTGATGGAGCCGGGACGCAGCATCGTTGCAGACGCAGGCATCACGCTGTACACCGTCGGGTCGGTCAAGACCATCACCGGGTATAAAAGCTATGTTTCGATTGACGGCGGCATGCCGGACAACCCCCGCTACGCGCTGTATCAGTCGGACTACACCGTGCTCAACGCAAGCCGTGCCGATGCACCGGCGGATTTGGTTGCAACCGTTGCCGGACGCTGCTGCGAATCCGGTGACCTCATTCAAGAGGATGTCGCCCTGGCGCGTCCCGTGCGTGGGGATAAGCTGGCGGTGCTGGTCACCGGCGCCTACAATTACGCCATGGCGTCCAACTACAACCGTCTGCCCCGCCCCGCCGTGGTGATGCTCGCGCCGGACGGCACGGACTATGTTGCGGTGCGCCGCGAAAGCTATGAAGATCTGATCCGCAACGACATGTAACCCATATACAAAAACAACAATCCCCCGATCACGCCGCAAAGCATTTCGGGGGATGTTTTTTGCTTTTTTGATGTGTTGTTCAGAGGGCAGACACGCTTTGATGTGCCAAGCGCTCCATAAAGGAGAGCGGAACGGCAAGCGCGCCTTTGCCGCTTCCCAGTGCGATATCCGGCTTGCGCGCGCCGTGATAATCGCTGCCGCCGGCGGGCAAAATATTAAAGCGTGCACAAAGTGCGTCCAGATACGCCGTCTGCTCTGCGGTAAAACAGGAATAATGCGTTTCCATCCCACAGAGCCCCACCGCGGGCGCCGTCGCTTTCTGTAAAAAGCGTTCTAGACGCTGCGGGGTCAGATCCAACAGAGGATGCGCCAGCACGGACACCGCGCCCCATTCTCGGATCGCGGCAATCGTGCGCAGGGTGTCCGGCGCCTCCGACGGCTCATAAAACGGCGCGTCCTCGCCCAACAGCTCCGAAAAGGCCTGCCACACATCGTCGAAATACCCCAGTTCCACCAATTCCGTGGCAAAATGCGCGCGGTTGGGTACCGCGGCGTCTGTTTTTGCCTTGATTTTCGCGTAGTCCACCGCGTATCCCGCCGCATTGAGCCGTCGGGCGAGGCGGAGATTCCGTTCTTCCTTTTTGCGGTTTTCCGCATCGGTATATGCCTCCACAGCCGAAAACGAGGCACGCGGCAGAAACAGTGCCAGAACGTGCAGTTCTGTCTGCTCATCCCGCGTGGAAAGCTCCACGCCGGGTACGGTTCGAACACCGAGCTTTTCGCCCCATTGCATGAATGATTCAAGACCGCCGACCGTGTTGTGATCTGTGAGCGCGATCCCGCCCAGTCCGATCTGCCTTGCCATTTCAACCAGTCGGCGCGGGGTGTCCGTGCCGTCGGAATAGGTGGAGTGCGTATGCAAATCGCACAGCCCGGACAGAGACGCCGCTTGTTCTGTCATATGAGAATTCTCCTTTTTCGGTTTATTGCGCCGGCTCTGCCTTTTTGCAGCACAGCGCGCACCAGCCGCCGTCTGTCAAAATTTCTTCAACCGAAAAGCCGTTTGCTTGCAGTGCGCGGCACACCTCGTCCTGCCGGGTATCAATGATGCCGGAGGCGATCAGCACCGCGTGCGGCGCCAAAAATGCGCCGATGTCGGGCGCAAGACGGATGATAATATCCGCCACGATGTTCGCAGTGCAAACCGTGTAGCCGCCCGCTGCAGGCTTTACCCCGGCGAGCAGATCGGACACTTCACAGTCGATTTTGTCTGCTACTCCGTTGCATGCTGCATTTTCCTGTGCCACGCGCACCGCTATCGGATCAATGTCACAGGCAAATGCCTGCTGCGCGCCGAGCTTTAAGCCGCAGATGGCAAGAATGCCGCTGCCGGTGCCGACATCCAGCAGCCGATCCCCCGGGTGCACATGCTTTTCCAGCAGCTCGCCGCACAGGCGGGTGGTTTCATGCGTGCCGGTACCGAAGGCAAGACCGGGATCCATCCGAATCACCACCTGCTCCGGCGTCGGGGTGTATTCCTCCCACCCGGGCACAATCATCAGGCGGCGGCCGATGGGCGTGGGCTTGTAGTATTTGCGCCATGCCGTCGCCCACTCCTCCTCCTGCACGCCCAGGCAGGTGATCTGCGCGTCAATGTGCAGCTGACGGAATCTGTCACGCAGAAACGCCACATATTCCGTCAGAGGCTGATCCTGCGCCACATAGATGCTGACGGCGATCCGATTTTTGTCCGCGGACAAAATCTTTTCGTCAATCAGATCGGCATATACGGTTTTCATATCAATATCGCTGTAATCCTCGACAACAATTCCCTCATCCAGCATGCACATCACCGCGCAGATCTCGTCTCTGTGCGCAAGGGTGCTCTCTACCCGAAGCTGTGTCCATTCCATTTTGTTTTTTCTCCTGTCTGTCCGTTCTGTTTTATTTTGCCTCGGCGCACCCGATGCCGAGAATCTGTGCGGCGTTTCGGTAACAAATCTGTGCAATCTGCTCCTGTTGCAGCGGCAGAGAGCGAATCCGCTCTGCAAACGCTCCCACCTGCCCCCACGGCGCGTCGGAGGCAAAGAGAATCTTGTCCGCGCCGTGCGCGTAAATCATGCGGCAAAGTTGCTCTGCACTGATTTTGTCCGCAACATGGGCGGTGTCCAACAGCACGTTCTGCCCCACCAGGTATTTTTCCGCCTCGTCATATCCCGCGTTGGCGCCCATGTGCGCAAGAATGATGTGCGGCGCGCCGCTCTCTCCCACAGCGTCGATCAGCCTGCGGCACGCCTGCGCCGGCGCGTGTATCAGCTCCGGAGAAACCGGATCCAGCCCGGCGTGAATCACAACATACAGCCCCAGCGCAACCGCCCGGCGCACCAGCGCCGTCATGGCGTCATCATCCACCATATGGTTCTGATAATCGGGATGTATCTTAATCCCCAAAAAGCCCTGCTCCTTCAGCCACGCAAGCTTGCCGGGCACATCCTCACAGTCCGGGTGAATGCCGCCGAAGGACAGCAGCGTTTTCTGCGTGCGGTTGATCTGCATGGCAAACGCATTGATCGAGTCAAACTGTCTGGGCGCTGTTACTACCGGCAGAACAACCGCAAAGTCCACGCCGTTTTGCCGCATGCTGTCAAGCTGTCCGGCAAGCGTTCCGTCCGTCGCCGGGACAGTATTGGCGATCTGCGCCATATGCGGGATCACGCGCGGCGCCAGCGCATCCGGGAATATATGAGTGTGCATATCAATCAGCATGGTTGGTTTTTGTTTCCTTTCTTTGCCTGCATGTCCGTGCCGCCGATGCCGGAAAGCATCTGCATCGGGCGATACTGCAAGTGTT
>DBGFNI010000013.1:0-5175 GCA_048527645.1 Eubacteriales bacterium
GCTCGCCGCACCGATAACCGACACGGCGCTGATCGTTTCCTCCCCGCAGGCAACGGCCGTCCGCGGTGCGCAGAGAGCAGGAGATGTGCTGGCACAGATGGGCGTGGAAGATCTCGCGCTGATCGTCAACCAGTATGATTTTTCCGCCAAAAAGGCCGATCCGGTCTCCGACCGGCTGACGCTGATTGAGATGATCGACCGCATCAGCATCCGGCTGCTCGGTGTCATTCCGTTCTGTTCCCGCGTTTGGAAGGATCAGAACGACGGCGTTCTCATCACAGACGCATCCTATCGCAAAAACGATTTTGCGCAGAGTTTTTCCAACATTGCCAAGCGACTGGAGCACAAGCAGATCCCCTTGCTGTCAGGCTTTCGCCGCAACAAATAGCATACACACTTATCATCCAGGAAAGGAACGGGCTGAAATATGGAAATTGCATTGATTGCACAGGACTCAAAAAAAGAATTGATGGCGCAGTTTTGCATTGCATATTGCGGCATCTTAAGCAAATATGCGCTTTGCTCCACTTCCATCACCGGCAAATATATTTCCGATGCAACCGGGCTGGTGATTGAGCGGCTGCTGCCCGGTGCTGACGGCGGTTTTCAGCAGATTGTCTCACGGATTGCATACAACGAGATCGACATGGTGCTTTATTTCCGTGACACTGCGATTGATACTGTTGATTTGAAACGGGATGAAACGGAGATGGAGCTGCTGCGGATCTGTGATAAACAAAACATCCCCGTTGCAACCAACATTGCGACTGCGGAGGCATTGGTTTCCGCGCTGGATCGCGGTGATTTTGACTGGCGCGAGGTCATGAATCCCAATTCTGAATATAACCGAAAAAAAGTCGGAAAAAAGAATTGACTTTTTCCGCGCGGGCGTATATAATAGGTTTATCGGGTATATTATCAAAAAGGGAAGCATTTTTTCCCGAACATCTTTCGGACATGTCGTCCCATTCCCTGTTTCCGCTAACAGAGAGCGCATCATCGGCTGAAAATGCGCATGGAAGCAAATTGCCGACGGTACCACCGAGAGGTCAGCATGCATATTGCGGTAGATTTGCCGCTTTTCACGAGTGAAACCATGGGTGGAACCGTGCTGCCAAGCAAACGCAGCACCCCTGTGCCGAAACAGGCACGGGGGTGTTTTTGTTTCCCTGATTACGATGATTGATCAATACAAAACCGAAAGGAGAGAATCGAATATGTTTACACTGAAATTCGGAGAGAAAGAGGCAAGCTTTGATACCCCCGTCACCGTATATGAGGCGGCAAAGCAGCTGGAACTGACAGGCCGCGACACGCTTGCATGCGAGATCAACGGCGAGGTGCACGAACTGACCGCGACCGTCGGCACAGATGCGCAGATCAAGCTGCTCACCTTTGCAGACGAAGCGGGCAAAAAGGTCTTCCGGCACACCGCGGCGCACATTCTGGCTCAGGCGGTCAAGCGCCTGTATCCCCAGACCAAGCTCGGCATCGGACCCGCCCTTGACAACGGTTTTTATTACGATTTTGACAGCGAAACGCCCTTCACGCCGGAGGTTCTCAAGGCTTTGGAGGCAGAGATGAAAAAGATCGTGCATGAAAACCTGAAGTTGGAACGCTTCACGTTGCCCCGCGAAGAAGCTGTCAAGCTGATGGAACAGCGCGATGAGCCGTATAAGGTTCAGTTGATTCGCGAGCTGCCTGACAATGAGGAAATTTCTTTTTACCGGCAGGGCGAATATGTTGATCTGTGCGCCGGTCCGCACCTGTTTTCCACCGCCGCCGTCAAGGCCTTCCGCCTGACCGCCTGCACCGGCGCATACTGGAAGGGCGACCAGAACAACAAGCAGATGCAGCGCATTTACGGCACGGCATTCCCCGCCAAGGACGCCCTCAACGAGTATCTGATGCAGGTAGAAGAGGCAAAGAAGCGCGACCATAACAAAATCGGCCGCGAGCTGGAATATTTCACGACTGTGGACTATATCGGACAAGGGCTTCCCATTCTACTGCCCAAGGGCGCACGGACGATACAGATTTTGCAGCGCTTTGTGGAAGACGAAGAGCGCCGCCGCGGCTATCTGCTGACTAAAACGCCGCTGATGGCAAAGCGGGAACTGTATCAGATTTCCGGTCACTGGGATCACTATCTTGACAGCATGTTTGTGCTGGGCGATCCCCATGACGAAACGAAAGAGTGCTTTGCGCTGCGCCCGATGACCTGCCCTTTCCAGTATCAGGTCTTCCTGAACAAAAAACGCTCTTACCGCGATCTGCCCATGCGGCTGGGAGAGACCTCCACGCTGTTCCGCAATGAGGACTCCGGAGAGATGCACGGATTGATCCGTGTCCGCCAGTTTACCATTTCCGAGGGACATTTGATTCTGACGCCCGAGCAGCTGGAGGAAGAATTCCGCGGGTGTCTGGATTTGGCGCTGTATATGCTGGACGCGGTCGGGCTGCGTGAGGACTGCACCTTCCGCTTCTCGCAGTGGGACCCCAATAATACCGCAAAATACGAAGGCACACCCGAGCAGTGGAACGAAGCGCAAACTATCATGGGCAATCTTCTGGACAAAATCGGGCTGGAATATTCCATCGGCATCGACGAGGCGGCGTTCTACGGGCCTAAGCTGGACATCCAGATGAAAAATGTCCACGGCAAGGAGGACACGCTGATCACCATACAGATCGATATGCTCTTGGCAAAGAAATTCGGTATGGAATATACTGACCGGGACGACACCAGAAAAACGCCTTATATCATCCATCGCACCTCGCTTGGCTGCTATGAGCGCACGCTGGCGCTGCTCTTGGAAAAATACGCCGGCGCACTCCCCACATGGATCGCTCCCACGCAGGTAAAGCTGTTGCCCATCGGCTATGATCAGCACGCGTATGCCGAGCAGTTCATGGCGGAGATGGAAGCACAGGGCATTCGCTGCGAAATCGACGAACGGAATGAAAAGATCGGATACAAAATCCGTGAAGCGCAGTTGGAGAAGGTCCCCTACATGCTGATCATCGGCGCAAAAGAAATGGAAGAGGGCTGTGTCTCCGTCCGGTCGAGAAAGCATCTGGACGAAGGTGCCATGACAAAAGCCGCCTTCACTGAGAAAATTCTGCAGGAAATCCGCTCTCTGGAAAAATAAACCCACACAGCACCCCCTGCCACATCCAAAGCGTAAAAATGCCGGCATGCGCGCGGGGGTGCTTCAGAATTTGTAGAAATTGTAAAATATGTGGAAAAACGCGGAAAATCCCACTTTTCTTCTTGACATTTTTCACATTATTTGCTATTATAATGATACTAAAATACCCAACATAAGGAAAGGATCAAGGGAAACCATGAAAACTAACCCTAACTGTAAGGTTCGTTCCCGTGTTTTTCTGTTGCTCTTGGCATTGGCAATGCTGCTCAGCGTCTGCCTGACTGCCTGCGGCGACAAGAATGACGGCAACGATAAAACCCCGAGCACTAGCGGCAATTCTCCGACAGATTATGCTGCGGAAGCCGGCGTTGATTCCAACTGGACATACGACGATCAAACCTTTACATTTTTCATCGGCTCCGACGGCTGGGTCTCCGATGACATCTGGGATGATGAAGACTCCAATGTGATGAAGCTTGCCCCCGGTGAACCGGTATATGACGCGGTCATGCAGCGTGTTCTTCTCATGGAAGAGTTGTACGGCTGTAAAATCGCAGTTACCGGTCAGGGCGAAGGCACCAGCGCACAGAGCACCATCGAAACGCATCTGAACGCCGGCGATAACGCTTTTCAGGCGATTTCCACCTCCGGTGATGTCTGCTACCGTTTGGCAGTCGGCGAAAATCTGTGGGACTTCACACAGTGGGATAATTTGGATCTCTCTGCAAGCTACTGGGATCAGGAGTTTGTCGATCAGATGACCATCAACGGACATCTGTACTTCCTACTCGGTGAATATTCCCGCCGCGACAACCAGATGACGCACGCCGTCGCATTCAACAAGAGAATGTGCGGCAAATACGAAGGCCTGCCGGAAACCTCCGCTGAGTTTTATCAGCTGGTAAAAGACGGCAAGTGGACGCTGGATAAAATGTTTGAGTATGCGCAGCTGGTAACCGGCGAAGTTGACGGTGACGGAAAACTCACCGAAAACGACCGCATCGGCCTGCTATATCGCCAGACCTCTGTATACGGCTTCTTGCAGGGCAGCGGCATCAACATCGCTTCTAAGGACAGCAACGGCGAATTGCAGTTGACCTTCTGGAGCGACAAGACCGCAACACTGTGGGAAAAGCTGATGGATATGGCTACCTCTTCCTATGCGATGAACACCGATAAGGATGCGATCCTCGGCGACAGCTATATTGACGCAAAAAAGATGATGGAGGAAGATCGCTGCCTCTTCTTCTGCGAGTATATCCACACCTTTGAGGAAATGCGTAAACAGGATATCGAGTTCGGTATTCTTCCCTTCCCCAAATATGACGAGGCGCAGGAGCAGTATATTTCGGCTTCTCATGACTACGGTACAAACTTCCTGTGCGTGCCGATCATGAACCTGGATACCGAAAACACCGCAAACATTCTTTCCATCTTCTCTTACATGGGTCAGGAGATGCTGACACCCGCATACTATGAAAACGTGCTGTACGGCAAGACCGTTAAGGATGAGGAATCCCGCGAGATGCTGGATTTGATCTTTGAGACCAAGCATTATGACCTGGGTACTTACATGAACTGGTCCGAATTCTCCAAGAAGCTGATGAACGGTGTATGGAATGAAAAATCCACCGCACTGTCCTCCTTCTACAACTCTTACGAGAAGCGAGTAAAGCGCCAGATCGATACCGAAATGAACGGCGCCGCATTCTCCTCCCTTACGTAATACAGTAGAGTAAACTAAACAACAAAACAAAGAGACTGTCCAGACAGCCTCTTTGTTTTGTTTGCAGTAATATCATATCATACGTTTTCTTTTGTCTGACAAGCACAACTACTGACAATCGGACGCAAACAAGCAGAACAAAAACCGCATAGATAAAACGGAACAGAAGACGCAAGCGGACACGAAAGCACGCGTCCCCAAGCGCGGCTCTTCCGCTTTGCAAACGGCAGATGCCGCCCCTTGGTTTTCTTCGCCTATATATGCCTTCCCATTTGCGCCTGACGGAGCGTAGATGAT